>NZ_JAMYPB010000015.1:0-120251 GCF_040320135.1 Mesorhizobium sp. M0772
CGACCTGCCTGCGTTCGATCAGCCCGCCCCGGTGGGGGGGGCGGGCGCGGGCCCGCCCCCGTAGGGGGTCGTTGCGGCAGTGCTCGACGCTCTTGTGGTGCCTTCTGAGAGGACCCCACCCGGCCGCTGCGCGGCCACCCTCCCCTCAAGGGGGAGGGAAAACACCGGCGTCACCACGGTGATATCAGGCAAATGCGTGCCGCCATTGTAAGGGGCGTTCAGCGCAAAGACGTCGCCGGGATGGATGTCGCCGGAGTTCAGCCGGATAATGGTTTCGACCGAGCGGTCCATGGAGCCGAGATGCACCGGCATGTGCGGCGCGTTGGCGACCAGCGCGCCATGACGGTCGAAGACGGCGCAGGAAAAGTCCAGCCTTTCCTTGATGTTGACGGAATAGGCGGTGTTCTGAAGCGTGACGCCCATCTGCTCGGCGATCGACATGAAGAGGTTGTTGAAGACCTCCAGCATCACCGGATCGGCTTCGGTGCCGAGGGCAGCCGTGCGCACTTTCCGTTCCGTGCGGCGGATGACGACGTGATTGACATCAGTGATTTCGGCCTGCCAGCCCGGCTCGACGACGATGGTCTGGTTCGGCTCGATGATCAAAGCGGGGCCCGGGACCAGATTGGATGGGCGCAGGTTTTCGCGGCGATGGATGCCGGCCTCATGCCAGCGGCCCTCGGTATAGATGCGCCGCGTTCCGGACGCACCCGCTTCAACCATTGCCGGTCCGGCGGGCGCAACGGCTTCGGCCGTGGTCTCGACGATCTCGGCGCCTTCCACGCCAACGGTCTCGACGATCATCGGCTTGTCATCATAGACGAACCCGAACTGCGCCTTGTGGGCGATTTCGAAATCGCGCCTGGCCTGGAAGATCGAGTCCTGTTCGAAATTAACCGGCAGCGTGGTGTCGGTGCCGTCATAGCGGATGTGCAGCACCGGCTTTGCCGCAATCTTGTCCTCGGCGATGCCTTGCGCTGCCAATTCGGCGATGACGGCTTTTTTCAACGTGCCGATGAGGCTGCCGATCTCGGTCCTGGATTCTTCGGCAAGTGGCTTGAGCAGCGCCTGCTGGCGCGACGCGAAAACCGACGACAGGCCGATACCATAGGCTGAGAGCAGACCGGAAAAGGGGTGGATCAGTACCGCCTCCATGCCGAGCGCGTCGGCAACCAGGCAGGCATGCTGGCCGCCGGCGCCGCCAAAACAGTTCAGGAGATATTCGGTGACGTCGTAGCCGCGCTGCACGGAGATCTTCTTGATGGCATTTGCCATGTTTTCCACCGCGATGGTAACGAAGCCTTCGGCGACGGCTTCCGGCGTGCGGCCATCGCCGATTTCGGCGGCGAGCGCAGCGAATCTTTTATGCACGGCGGCGACGTCCAGCGGCTGGTCCTGGCCTGGGCCGAAAATTGCCGGGAAGAAATCGGGCTGGAGCTTGCCCAGCATGACATTGGCGTCGGTGACGGCGAGCGGGCCGCCGCGCCTATAGGCAGCTGGGCCTGGATTGGCGCCGGCGGAATCCGGCCCGGCGCGGAAGCGGCTGGCTTCGTAGTGCAGGATCGAGCCGCCGCCGGCGGCGACCGTATGAATGCGCATCATCGGCGCGCGGATGCGCACGCCGGCAACTTCGGTGTCGAAGGCGCGCTCATACTCGCCGTCAAAATGGGCGACATCGGTGGAGGTGCCGCCCATGTCGAAGCCGATGACTTTCTCGAAGCCGGCGAGCTTCGCCGTCTCGACCATGCCGACAACGCCGCCGGCCGGACCGGACAGCAGCGCGTCCTTGCCCTGGAACATGTCGGCGGCGGTGAGCCCGCCAGAGGACATCATGAACATCAGGCGAGGGTTCTCCCTCCCCCTCGAGGGGAGGGTGGCGGCGAAGCCGCCGGGTGGGGTCGCCGCGGCAGTGCTCGACGCTTTGGTGGTGCCTCCTGAGAGAACCCCCTCTGTCGGCTTTGCCGACTGCCCTTCGCTATGGCTCCGGGCGTTCGTCGCTGAAAAAGCCAAATCGTCGGCTTTTTCTCGGCCTTTGGCCGACCGCTCCTCACCCCCCACAAGTGGGGAGATTGGCGTCGCGCCCAGTTCTCCCGCCACCCTTTGCACATAGCGCGACAGGATCGGCGACAGATAGGCATCGACCACGGTGGTGTCGCCGCGGCCGACCAGCTTGATCAGCGGCGAGACCTCATGGCTGACCGAGACTTGGCTGAACCCGATCTTGCGGCAGACTTTCGCCACCGCCTTCTCGTGGTCGGGATATTTCCAGGCATGCATGAAGACGATGGCCACCGCATCGATGCCGTCAGCCTTCGCCTGTTCGATGGCGGGGCGGCAGGCGGCGATGTCGAGCAGGCGCTCGACATCGCCATTGGCGCGCACACGCTCGTCGATCTCGATGACCCGCTCGTAGAGCTGTTCCGGAAGGATGATCTCCTTGGCGAAGATGTCCGGCCGCGCCTGATAGGCGATCTTCAGCGCGTCGCGAAAGCCCTTGGTGATGAGCAAAAGCACACGGTCGCCCTTGCGCTCCAGCAACGCGTTGGTGGCAACGGTGGTACCCATCTTGACGTCACCGACCAGGCCCGGAGGAATAGCGGTGCCGGATTTCAGCCCCAGAAGCTCGCGGATGCCGGCTATGGCCGCGTCGGGATAGGCTTCGGGATTTTCCGACAGGAATTTCCTGGGATGCAAACCGCCTTGCGGATCACGTCCGATCACGTCGGTGAAGGTGCCGCCGCGGTCGATCCAAAAATCCCATTTCTTGTCCACGCAGAACTCCGGCATTGCATTTGGGTCCAGACTGTTAGTTCGGCATCGCCCGGCCCGCAATCGGTAGTGCGCGGATGTTACATCAGGAAACGCAACGTTACGAAACTCATGGCCGTTTGATGCATTTTGCCTTCGACCGTTCACCGCAACGTGAGCGTGTGTTGAAGGAGAGATGTCATGAAAAAGCTCATTCTTGCTTCCGTTTCCGCCCTGGCCCTGTTCGGCGTTGCCGCCTGCAGCGACAGCGGTACGGATAACACCACCACCCAGAGCACCAATCCGCCAGCCGCCGAGCCCATGAAGCCGGCGACGCCGGATGCACCGAAGCCTGCAGAACCGGCTCCGGCAACACCTGCTCCTGCCCCCGCGCAGTAGCAGCAGTCCCGGTCACTTTGACGTGACGAGAGAGGAGGCCGGCTTCGCGCCGGCCTTCCTGCGTTTAGGTCGATTCGGGGCTCAAGGGCCTTGAACCGGCTCTTTCCTACGGTTTGGGATCTGGCGCGTCGGTTGCTCGCGTAAATTCGATCCACTCTGCGGCGCTGTCTTGGCTTGATAGCAATGGCCGGCGGCCCTAATAAGCGCTCATGTCGATTTGGGATCGCCTCGGCGACTTCATCACCCGCGTTTCATCTTCAGCCACGTCCGGCGTCGCCGATGTGGTCGAGGCCGTGCGCACGGTTTTCTCGGGTGACGCTGATCTGCGCCGGCGCGTTGCCTTCTCTGTGGCGATGATTGCGCTGTCAGCCAAGATGGCCAAGGCCGATGGCATCGTCACCCAGGACGAGGTTCGCGCGTTCCAGGAAATATTTGAGGTGCCGCGAGAACAGACCCGCAATGTGGCGCGGCTTTACGATCTGGCCAAGCGCGACGTCGCCGGGTTCGAGACCTATGCCGAGAGTATGGCGCAGATGTGCGGCTCGGGCCATTCGAACTGCGTCATGCTGGAAGACATACTCGACGGTCTGTTCCATATCGCCAAGGCGGACGGGCTGGTGCATGAGCGCGAAGGGATTTTCCTGCACCGTATTGCCGAGATTTTCCGCATCGACGAGGTGCACTACGAAGCCATCCTGGCCAGGCACGTCAATCTCGGCGCCGGCGATCCCTATATCGTGCTCGGCATTGAGCGCGGCAAGCCGTTCGAGGAGGTCAGGAAGCGATACCGCAAGCTGGTCTCCGACAATCATCCGGACCGGCTGATCGCGCGCGGCCTGCCGCAGGAATTCATCAAGATTGCAACGACCAGGGTCGCGGCGATCAACGCGGCCTATGAAATGATCGAGCGGGGCCTCAGGCACGCATGACCGGCTTCTCGCCCGACGAGCCAAGCGCGGAGGTCAGGGTATCGCCGAATTTCGGCCCGCGGCGCGAAACGCTCAGGCCCGACATGATCGTGCTGCACTATACCGGCATGGCGACTGGTGCTGCCGCGGAAGCCTGGTTGTGCAACCCCGCAAGCGAAGTCTCGTCGCACTACCTCGTCCATGAGGATGGCCGCATCATCCAGATGGTGCGCGAAAGCGACCGCGCCTGGCATGCCGGTGCAAGTTCCTGGTTCGGTCGTCGCGACATCAACTCCTGTTCGGTCGGCATCGAAATCGTCAATCCCGGCCATTCGCTCGGCTATTCGGCCTTTCCCAAGCGGCAGGTGGAAGGGGTGATCGGGCTTTGCCTTGGTATCATCGAACGCCATTCCATTGCGGCGCAAAGGGTGCTTGCCCATTCCGACATCGCGCCGGGGCGCAAGATCGACCCAGGCGAGAAATTCCCCTGGAAGGCGCTGTTTGCGGCCGGGGTCGGCCATCTCGTGCCTGCGGCGCCGGTCCGGCGCGGCGCTGTGCTGAAAGCCGGCGATACCGGCGCCGAGGTCGAGGCACTGCAGTCGATGCTGGCGCTCTATGGCTATGGCGTCGAGATATCAGGTGTCTTCGACCGCCAGACCGAAATCGTCGTCGAAGCTTTTCAGCGGCATTTCCGACCACGCCTGGTGGATGGCGTCGCCGACGGCTCTACGTCTAGCACGCTGCAAAGCCTGCTGACTTCCCTTAGGTCAGTTGCGTCTAAATAATCTTTTCCTAATATTCAAGTTACAGCCTGTCACTGAAAGTGAATTGCCTCGCCTTGTTCGACACAAATTCCGCCCTCAAAGGCAGTTCGTGCAAGTTATCGGACCTCCAGCCCCCGGATGCTCCGATATTGATTAGGCCTTGCTGCGTGAAGATCTTCGCGCGGCCAAACAGAACAGGACCACATGCAGAAATTGACCGTTGTAACGGCAGCTATTGCTGCCGGCGTAATGACTTTTGCCTTCAGCACGGCCGATGCCGCACCACTGAGCCAGAGGGCAGACCAGGGCTTCATCGCCGCACCCGCCAAGGCCACCATGACGAAGGCAAACCCGAAAGCAAAAAGGGCAACCACCGCGAAAGTGCGCAAAGCAGCCGTGGTGAAGGCCAGAAAAGCCACGGCCAAGAGGCATTTTAAGCGCAACAGGAAGAGCGTCGACCTGACGACGACCGCATCGATCCGCCCAAGCACCGCTGCGGAGTCGACTGCGGCAGCCGCGCTTGGCGGCCAGTATTCGGCAATCATTGCCCGCTATGCTGCGGCCGAAGGCGTGCCGGTGTCGCTGGCCCAGGCGGTCATCAAGATCGAGAGCAACTACCGGCCGAACATCGTCGGCAGCGCGGGTGAAATCGGCCTGATGCAGATCAAGCCGGCAACGGCGCGGATGATGGGGTATAGCGGCTCCGCCAAGGGTCTGTTCGATCCCGACACCAACATCAAATACGGCATGAAGTACCTTGCCATGGCGCGCAATCTCGGCGGCGGCACCACCTGCGGCACGATCCTGAAATACAATGCCGGCCATGCCGCGACGAGGATGAACCCGGTGTCGGCGGCCTATTGCGGCAAGGTCAAGGTGCAGTTGGCGGCATTGGGATCGCCGGCATAAGTCTGCTTTTTCATTTGCGTTTTGGAACGTGAACCCCTTTATACGCTCTGCCAGCTGGCCGGGCGGCCGCACCCGCAAAGCCGAAAGGCTGCGGGTGAGGAAAGTCCGGGCTCCATGGAAACACGGTGCCGGTTAATGGCCGGCGGGGGCGACCCCAGGGAAAGTGCCACAGAAAGCAAACCGCCACGATTTATCGGGGCAAGGGTGAAAGGGTGGGGTAAGAGCCCACCGCGCGACTGGCAACAGGAGCGGCACGGTAAACCCCACCGGGAGCAAGACCGAATAGGGACGGTGCGAGGGGAAACCTTCGAGGGCTGTTTCCGGCTCACCGTCCGGGTAGGTTGCGTGAGGCGCATGGCAACATGCGCCCAAGATGAATGGCCGCCACGTTCTCGCCCCGAAAGGGGCGAGGGCCATACAAAACCCGGCTTACAGGCCAGCTGGCAATTTCTCCCCCATATCGGGATTAATCCTTTGGATCAGCAGTCTGCGCCTTCGGGCGCAGCTGGCGATTCAGGTGCTTGAGCGATTGAATCAAGTACGCATGCTGGGGTCGAGACAAACGCATCCTTGAAGCTGGTACGATTTAATCGTACCATGATTGTCATGGTTTGATCAGGAGCGCATCATGGGTCACGTCGACAAACGCAGCATCACGCTTTCGCCGGAACTGGCGGCGGCGGTCGACGATGTCGTGGCCGCCGGCGAATATGCCTCGGCCAGCGAAGTCATCCGTGATGCGCTGCGACAATGGAAAGACCGCCGCGATCTTCTCGGCTACACGGTCGAGGAATTGCGCAGGCTGGTTCAGGAGGGGATCGACAGCGGACCGGCGGTGGACGGCCAGCCCTTCATGGACCGGCTGCGAGCCAAATATCACAGGATGTCGGAAGCTGCAGGCTCGGAAGAGTGAAATATCGGCTGCTTCCTCAGGCGATATCAGATGTCGAAGGCATCGGTGACTACATTGCGGAACATAGCCCAAAGGGAGCCATGCGCCTTGTGGACGCTTTGGAGAGGCGCTGGACACTGCTCACCTTGCACCCGTTCTCAGGTGCGCCGCGCGATGATATCGCGCCCGGCATTCGTCATCTGATCGTCGGCGAATATGTCACTCTGTATCGCATGGGCGAAGACGCGATCGAGATCGTCCGCGTTTTGCACGGCAGGCGCGATATTGGCGCCGATGACTTGGTGACCTAACCGCCAGCTCAGATGCCGATCTTGTCCAGCGATGCCTCGATCGCCTGCCAGAGTTCTTCCACCGGCTCGCAGCCCACCGACAGGCGCACGAAGCCGGGCGGAACCGAATCTCCTCGCTTGGCCCGCCGCTCGGCGGAGGTGTGGACACCCCCGAACGACGTTGCCGCCTGCATCAGCGTGCAGTTGTTGATGAAATCCTCGGCCTTTTCCTGGGAGAGGAGTTCGAAGGACATGAGGAAGCCGAAGCGCTCCATCTGCGCCCGGGCGAGGTTGTGCGACGGGTCGCCCTCCAGCCCGGGGTAGCGCAAGCCGCTAACGGCGCGATGGTTTTTCAGGCGCTTCGCGATCACCTCGGCAGAAGTACACATGCGGTCGAAGCGTACCTCCAGCGTCTCCAGGCCGCGATGCACCAGCCAAGCCTCGAACGGGCCGGGAATGCCGCCCGCGGTCTCGCGCCAGCCGGTGACGTCCGCGATGATGTCTGGATTGCGGCTGGCGACATGGCCGAACAGCACGTCGGAATGCCCGTTGGCCGCCTTGGTGTCGGCAGCAACGACGATGTCGGCGCCGAGATCGAGCGGGCGCTGGCCGAACGGCGTCATCGTGGTGTTGTCGACGACGACGATCGCGCCCGCTTGGTGCGCGGCCTCGGCGACCGCTGTGATGTCGCAAATGTCCAATCGCGGATTTGACGGGGTTTCAACGTAGACAAGGCGGTAGCCGTCGAAGCCGCCGTCGAGGAATGTAGCTGTCGGCCGCAGATCATAGGCGACGCCGAAGGGCTTGAGGAAACGTTCGGCCAGCGCGCGTGTGGCATGGTAGCCGTCCGAAGGCAAAAGCACGCGGTCGCCGGATTTCAACAGGCCGAAAAACACCGCCGAGATTGCCGCCATTCCTGAGGGGAAGCCGACGCATGGCGCGTCTTCGAGATGCGCCAGCATGTGCTCGACTGCATCCCAGGTGGCGTTGCTGTAGCGGCCGTACTGGCTGTAGCCGGCGCCGTCGCCCGGGTTGTGGAAAATAGCGGCCATGGTCAGCGGCAATGGGATGGGGTCGCCTTTGGCAAGTCCGTCGCGCCGCAGATGGGCAAGGGAGGCCGCGCGGGACCTTGCTGTTTCGGACATGGATTTCTGACCTTGTTGCTCAGCGAAAAGACTGACGACGCTATTCGCGGCAGTGATGCGCGGCAAGCCGCTTCCGCTTGGGCCAGCCCGCTCTAAACGGTTCGTTAGGCTTAATGGGAGATAAAGACGGGAGTGTTGTCAGAGCTGCTCTCACCGGTTGTGGCGCGCGCGTTTGTGAAGCCTGTTCCCGTTGACGCCCATAGTGCCCCATGATATCCCATTTCGATACCAAAGCCTTCGTTCCGCGTCAGGGTAAAGCGTACGCCAATCGGGCAGCCGCGGCGGCTGTGCGTTTGCGGGGTTTTGCCGCTGGGACCGAAGCGGATTTTCGGCAGGGGACGCGCTTCGGCGCGGACGAAAACATGGAGAGGGGTGCGGCGGCGGAAGCGGCTGCAGCGTGTCATGGACCGGTTTCTGTCAAGCGCGGTGAACAGGATCGATGCGAAGGGGCGGGTCTCCGTTCCGGCGCATTTCCGCGCGGTCGTGCAGAAGCGCGGCTATTCGGAACTCTATGCGCTGCGCGGCCTGGACGTGCCTGCGATGGATGTCGGCGGGCTCGATCTGCTCGACCGCTACGAGCAGCGCATCGCGCTGGAAGACCCTTTTTTGCAGACGGCGGACGATATGTCGTTCTTCTGCCATGGCGACGGGACGTTCCTGAAGCTCGATCAGGATGGCCGCATCACGATGAGCGATTTCATCCGCGAGCATACGGGCATCACGAGCGAAGTGGCCTTTGTCGGCCGTGGCAATTTCTTTCAAGTTTGGGAGCCTGGACGGCTGGGCGCCTATGGGGCGCAGGCGCGCGCTCGGCTTTTGCAGCTTCGGCAGGGGACGAAGGCTCACGAGGCCAAGGCTGGGGAGCGGCCGGAATGATGGCGGATCACGGCGATGATCTCAGCGCCGTTGGCGGACCGGTCCGCCACATTCCGGTCCTCCTCGCCGAAGTGCTGGAGGCGCTCTCACCCAAAGAAGGCGATGTGATCGTCGACGGCACGTTCGGCGCCGGCGGCTACACCAAGGCGATCCTGGCGAGCGGCGCCTCGGTGGTGGCGATCGATCGCGATCCCGATGCGATTGCCGCCGGGCGCGGCCTGGAACAGCAATCCGGCGGCAGGCTGAGGCTGGTGCAGGCGCCGTTCTCGACGCTGGACGAACAGGTCGAAAGCGCCGACGGCGTTGTCCTCGACATCGGCATTTCCTCCATGCAGGTCGACCAGCCCGAGCGCGGCTTTTCGTTCCGCACGGACGGGCCGCTCGACATGCGCATGGCGCAGGCGGGTTTGAGTGCTGCCGACGTCGTCAATTCGTTCAAGATAGGCGACCTTGCCCGCATCTTCGGCTTCCTCGGCGAAGAGCGTAACGCCGGGCGCATTGCCCGCATGATCGAGAGCCGCCGCGAAAAACGGTTGTTTGAGCGTACGCTTGATCTCGCCGACGCCATCGAGACGCATATCGGCCGCGCGCCGAAGGACAAGATTCATCCGGCCACCCGCGTCTTCCAGGCGCTGCGCATTTTCGTCAATGACGAGCTGGGCGAATTGGCCAAAGCCCTAATGGCATCCGAGCGGGTATTGAAGCCCGGCGGGCGGCTTGCGGTGGTGACGTTCCATTCGCTGGAAGACCGCATCGTCAAGCGCTTCATCGCCGACCGCGCCGACGTCGCCACCGGCTCACGTCATTTGCCCGAGGCGCACGCGCGCACTGCGACCTTCCGCAAGGCCGGTGGCGGCGTGACGGCAGGCGATGCCGAGGTCGCTGCCAATCCGCGGGCGCGCTCGGCCAGGCTGCGTACCGCCATCCGCACCGAGGCGCCGGCGCGCGCCGGTGATCTCACCATTTTCGGCCTTCCAAAGCTTCCCGGCATCCAGGCGCCGCGAGAGAGGTGAATACGTGTTTCGAACCAGCGACATAGTCCTGATCGCCGTCATGGTCTCGGCCGCGGCCCTGACCTACAAGGCCAAGCGCGAGGCCGAGGAACAGCTGGCTTCGGTGCAGAAGATCGAGGCGCAGATCCGCTATGAGGAGGACACGATCGACCTGCTCAAGGCCGACTGGAGCCTGCTGACCCAGCCGTCGCGCCTGCAGAAGCTGGCTGAAATCTACAAATCGCAGCTCGCACTCGAGCCGGTCAATGCGCGGCAGATCGTCGGGCTCGACGACCTGCCGGCAAAACCGCTCAACATCGAGGACCTGTCGTCGCAGCGGCTTGGCGGCATGGCCGACAATTCCGGCAAAGGACCAGCCGACAAGGATCCCGTGGTCACCGGAGCCATCGTCCAATGATCGCTGGATTTCCAATGCGCGCCAAACTTCCGTCGGTCGGCAAATTGCTGAAGCGCCGCGCACGGACCGGCGAGGACGGCTCCATCGTGGTCGAAGGCGCGCGCAAGGCGACCGGCGGCAAGGCCAAGACCCGCATCGTGATGACGATGGCGGTGTTCTTCGGCATCTATTCGACCATCGCCGGGCGGCTGGTCTATCTCGGTTTCCAGTCCCCCGACATGTCGAATGGGCCGCAAAGCCGGGTGACGGCGTCGCGTCCCGACATCGTCGACCGCAACGGCGAGGTGCTGGCGACCGACATCAAGACGGCATCGCTGTTTGCCGAGCCGCGCCGCATCGTCGATGCCGACGAGGCGATCGAAAAGCTGTCGACCATTCTGCCAGATATCGACCCCGAGCAGACCTATCACAAGCTGAAAAGCGGCGCCGGCTTCGTCTGGCTGCAGCGGCAGCTGACGCCCAAGCAGCAGGCCGACATCATGCAGCTCGGCATTCCCGGCATCGGCTTTCGCACCGAAAAGCGCCGCTTCTATCCGGCCGGCGTGACCTCATCCTACATTGTCGGCCTCACCAACATCGACAATCAGGGCATCTCCGGCATGGAGAAATACATTGACGAGCAGGGCCTGAGCGACCTGCAGGCCTCAGGCTTGGCGATCGCCAAGGATCTGAAGCCGGTTCAGCTGTCGATCGACCTGCGCGTCCAGCATGTGGTGCGCGACGAGATTGCCGCCGGCCTCGAGCGCTATCGCGCCATGGGCGCAGGCGCCGTCGTGCTCAACATCAAGACCGGCGAAGTGGTGGCGATGGCCTCGGTGCCGGATTTCGATCCGAACAATCCCTTCAATGCGCAGGACAAGGACCGCCTGAACCGCATGTCGGCCGGCCTCTACGAGATGGGCTCGACCTTCAAGAGCTTTACCTCGGCCATGGCGCTCGATTCCGGCAAGGCGAACATGAACAGCCGTTTCGACGCCTCGCATCCTATCCGGGTCGGCCATCAGGCCATTCACGATTTCCACGGCAAGAACCGCGTGCTGTCATTGCCGGAGGTGTTCCTTTACTCCTCCAACATCGGATCGGCGCGTGAGGCCGAAATGGTCGGCATCGAGGGGCACCGCGAATTCCTGCATCGCCTTGGCCTTCTGGACAGGATGCAGACCGAACTGCCTGAGGTCGCGCGCCCGACCGAACCGAAGGTCTGGAAACAGGTCAACTCCTTCACCATCGCCTTCGGCCATGGCGTGTCGACGACGCCGCTGCAGGCCGCCGTCGGCTGCGCGGCGCTGATGCAGGGCTATTTGATCCCGCCGACTTTCCTGGTCCGCAGCGAGCAGGATGCCATGGCGGTGGCCAAGAGAGTGGTCAGCGAAAAGACTGTGGAGGGCATGCGCTACCTCTACACGCTCAATGCTGAGAAAGGCTCGGCCAGAAACGCCAGGGCCCCCGGCTACCGCGTTGGCGGCAAGACCGGAACCGCCGAGAAGGTGATCAATGGCCGCTACTCGAAGGAACTGAATTTCAACACCTTCGTCGCTGCCTTCCCGATGGACGATCCGCAATATCTGGTGTTTACGATCGCTGACGCTCCGCACCCGGAAAAGCCCGGGATGACCGACGTCGCCGCCAACAATGCGGGTGTCATGGCCGGAAACATCATCAGGCGGGCAGCCGCCATGCTTGGCGTGAAGCCAGATTTCAGCCATGAAAATGGCGCAACGCTGGTTTCCTATCAGTGATTCTTAGGGCGCGCCGGCAACTGCGCGCCATTTTGTTGAGATAAACGGGGTTCGATGCACCTGAGAGATTTAGCCGGTATCCTGCCTGTCGAGGGAACATCTTCCCGCGATGTGGAGGTAACCGGGATTTCGTCGGATTCCCGCACGGTCAAGACCGGCGTGGTCTTTTTCGCGCTCGCCGGCAGCAAGGCGGATGGTTCGGCCTATGCCGCCGATGCGGCAAAGCGCGGCGCAGCGGCGGTTGTCGTGGGCAAGGCCAGCGCCGTTTCCGGCCTGTCCGTCCCGGTGCTCAGCGTCGACGACCCACGCCTGGCGCTGGCGCTGAGCGCGGCACGTTTCTTCGGCAGCCAGCCGGAGACCATGGTCGCGGTTACCGGCACCGCAGGCAAGACCTCGGTCGCCGCCTTCACCAGGCAGATCTGGGAGCAGGCCGGCTTTGCCGCCGCGTCCATCGGCACCACCGGCGTGGTGGCGCCGGGCCGCAACGATTACGGTTCGTTGACCACACCCGATCCAGTGGCTTTGCACCAGTTGCTCAAGGAATTTGCGGAGGCCGGCGTCACACACGCCTCGATGGAGGCTTCCAGCCATGGTCTCGACCAGCGCCGTCTCGATGGCGTCAAGCTCGCCGCGGGCGGTTTCACCAATCTCGGCCGCGACCATATGGACTATCATCCGACGGTCGAGGACTACCATCGCGCCAAATTGCGCCTGTTCGACACGCTGCTGCCGAAAGGCGCGCCGGCGGTCATCTTTGCCGACGATCCGTGGTCGGCGCCGACCATCCAGGCTGCGCAGGCCGCGGGGCTCAATGTGCTGACTGTCGGCCGCCATGGCGATTTCCTGCGCCTGAAGCGGGTCGAGCACGAGCGCCACCGCCAGCGCGCCGAGGTCGAAGCTGACGGCGTGCTCTACGAGATCGACCTGCCGCTCGCCGGCGACTTCCAGATCGCCAACGCCCTGGTTTCGGCCGGACTGGCCATTTCCACCGGAACGCCGGTCGCCAAAGCTTTAATGGCATTGGAGAAACTTCAGGGGGCGCCAGGACGGCTCGACCTGGTCGGCGCCACCGCCAATGGCGCGCCCGTCTATGTCGACTATGCCCACAAGCCGGATGCGCTGGAAAATGTACTGGCCGCCGTGCGCCCATTCACCACCGGGCGCGTCATCGTCGTGTTCGGCTGCGGCGGCGACCGCGACCGGGGCAAGCGGCCGATCATGGGCGAGATCGCCACGCGGCTCGCCGATGTCGTCATCGTCACCGACGACAATCCGCGCTCGGAAGTGCCGGAAACGATCCGTGCCGCGATCCTGGCGGCCGCGCCCGGCGCCATTGAAATCGGCGACCGCCGCAAGGCGATCCACGAAGCGGTCGCCATGCTGAAAGCGGGCGATACGCTGATCGTTGCCGGCAAGGGCCATGAAGAGGGCCAGACCATCGGCGCCGAGACTTTTCCGTTCTCCGACCACGAAGAAGTCCGGTCGGCGCTGCGGGAGCGGGCCGCATGAGCGTGCTCTGGACTTCCGAGGCGCTGGTCGACGCCATGGGCGGTCGGCCGCTCGGGCCGATGCCGGAGGGAATTTCGGGGATCTCGATCGACAGCCGCAGCCTCCAGCCGGGCGACGCCTTCTTCGCCATCAAGGGCGAGGCGATGGACGGCCATGACTTCGCGACCGCGGCGATCAAGGCCGGCGCCGGCGTGCTGGTCGTTGCCGAAGGCAAGTTGCCGTCGCTCGGGCGGCTGACGGCGCCGATGATCGTGGTGCAGGACGTGCTGGCGGCGCTGGAAAAACTCGGTGTCGCCGCGCGCGCGCGTTCGAAGGCGAAAATCATCGCTATCACCGGATCGGCCGGCAAGACCACCACCAAGGAGGCGCTGCGTCATGTGCTGTCGGCCGTCGGCACGGTGCATGCTTCGGCGCAGTCCTTCAACAATCATTGGGGCGTGCCGCTGACGCTGGCGCGCATGCCCGGCGATTGCGACTATGCGGTGTTCGAGATCGGCATGAACCATCCGGGCGAGATCCGGCCGCTGGTCAAGATGGTCCGGCCACATGTGGCCATCGTCACGATGATCGCCGCGGCGCATCTCGGCTTCTTTAGAAATCTCGACGAGATCGCCAAGGCCAAGGCCGAGATTTTTGAAGGCATCGAGCCCGGCGGTGCGGCCTTGCTCAACCGCGACGATGCGCGATGGAAGCTGCTCGACAAGATGGCGCGAGCCGCCGGCGTCGAACATGTCTTTGGCTTCGGCGAGAATGCACGGTCGACCTATAAGCTGACCAAATGCGAGCTGCATGCCGATCATTCCGACATCACCGCCAGGATCGGCGGGCAGGATGTGACGGCGCGCATCGGCGCGCCCGGCCGCCACATGGTACAGAACGTCCTGGCGGTGCTCGGCGCCGCGCATTTGGTTGAAGCCGACATCGGCAAGGTGGCCTTGGCACTGGCCGATCTGTCGGCCGAGCGTGGCCGTGGGAAGCGCCATATGCTTCGCCACTCCAAGGGACCGATCACACTGATCGACGAGAGCTACAACGCCAATCCGGCCTCGATGGCTGCTGCCATGGCGCTGCTCAACGCGACGCCTGTCACGGGCGAGGGCCGGCGCATCGCCGTGCTCGGCGACATGCTCGAGCTCGGCGACCATTCGGCCAAGCTCCATGCAGCCCTTGCCGAGTTGATCGTCGGCACCGGCACAAACACGGTCTTTCTCGGCGGTCCGGAAATGCGGGCGTTGGCAGACATCCTGCCCGACGAGATCAAAACGGAATACCGCGCCGGCGCCGAGGAATTGAAGCCGCTGCTGTTGTCGACGCTGAAGGCCGGCGACGTGGTGATGATCAAATCGTCGAAAGGCATCGGCTTTTCAAAGCTGGTCGAGGCCTTGCTCGGCAAATATCCGGCGGAAGCCGCAGGCACGAAACAGAACTAGTCCGGGGAACGGAATCGTATGTTTACATTGCTCGTCGATTTTGCGGACAAGGTCTCGGTCTTCAATGTCTTCCGCTACATAACTTTCCGCACCGGCGGTGCGCTGATCACGTCGGCGCTGATCGTCTTCATCTTCGGGCCGACCATCATCAATTCGCTTAGGCTGCGGCAAGGCAAGGGCCAGCCGATCCGCGCCGATGGCCCGCAGACGCATTTCAAGAAGGCCGGCACGCCGACGATGGGCGGGCTGATGATCCTGTGCGGCATCGTCGGCTCGTCGCTTCTATGGGCGAACCTCTCCTCGATCTATGTCTGGGTGGTGCTCTTGGTGACGCTGGGCTTCGGTTCGATCGGCTTTTACGACGACTATCTCAAGGTAACCAAGCAGTCGCATCTCGGCTTTTCCGGCAAGGCGCGGCTGGCGTTGGAATTCGTCATCGCCGGCATCGCCGCCTGGGCGATCATGCATAATGGCCAGGCGCCGTTCTCGTCGTCGCTGACCTTCCCCTTCGCCAAGGAATTCATCATCAATCTCGGCTGGTTCTTCGTGCCGTTCTCTTGCTTCGTCATTGTCGGCGCCGGCAATGCGGTGAATTTGACCGATGGCCTCGACGGGCTGGCGATCGTGCCGATCATGATTGCGGCGGCATCCTTTGGCGTCATCGCCTACCTCTCCGGCAATGCGGTGTTCGCCGAATATCTGCAGATCCATTTCGTGCCCGGCACCGGCGAGCTGGCTGTCGTGCTCGGCGCCGTCATCGGCGCCGGCCTCGGCTTCCTCTGGTTCAACGCGCCACCGGCGGCGATCTTCATGGGCGACACCGGTTCGCTGGCCATGGGCGGCCTGATCGGCACGGTCGCGGTCGCCACCAAGCACGAGATCGTGCTGGTCATCGTCGGCGGATTGTTTGTCGTGGAAATCCTGTCGGTCATCATCCAGGTCGGCTACTTCAAGATGACCGGCAAGCGCGTGTTCCTGATGGCGCCGATCCATCATCATTTCGAAAAGCTCGGCTGGACCGAAAGCCAGGTGGTGATCCGCTTCTGGATCATCGCCGTCATCCTGGCGCTGGTCGGCCTGTCGACCCTCAAGCTGAGATAGGAACCCGCTTGATTCCCGCCGCATCCTTTTCGGGCAAACGCGTTTCGCTCTTCGGGCTCGGTGGCTCGGGGATCGCCACGGCGCGCGCGCTGATCGAGGGCGGCGCCGACGTGTTGGCGTGGGACGACAATCCCGATAGCGTCGCCAAGGCCGCTGACCAAGGCATTGCGACCGCCGATCTGCGCGGCGCCGACTGGTCGAAATTCTCGGCCTTCGTGCTCTCGCCCGGCGTGCCGCTGACGCATCCCAAGCCGCACTGGACGGTGGAGTTGGCGCGTGGTTCCGGCGTCGAGGTGATCGGCGATATCGAATTGTTCTGCCGCGAGCGGATTGCGCGCGCGCCTGATGCGCCGTTCATCGCTATCACCGGCACCAACGGCAAGTCGACGACCACGGCGCTGACCGCGCATATCCTCAAATCGGCAGGGCGCGACACGCAGATGGGCGGCAATATCGGCCGGGCCATCATGACGCTCGATCCACCGCAGGCTGACCGGGACTATGTCGTCGAGTGTTCGTCCTACCAGATCGATCTCGCGCCCTCGATCAACCCGACGGCCGGCATCCTGCTCAACCTGACGCCCGACCATCTCGACCGCCACGGCACCATGCAGCATTACGCTTCGATCAAGGAGCGGCTGGTTGCCGGCAGCGAGACGGCGATCGTCGGCGTTGACGATTCCTGGTGCGCGCAGATCGCTGACCGGCTGGAGAGGGCGGGCCGGGAGGTGATCCGCATCTCCAAGCGGCTGCCGCTGACCGACGGTTATTTCGCAGACGGTTCCGATCTGATGGAAGCCGTCCATGGCCGCTACAGCCGCGTCGCCTTCCTCGAAGGCATCGGTTCGTTGCGCGGCCAGCACAATGCGCAGAATGCGCTTGCCGCTGTTGCCGCCTGCCTCAGGGTCGGCTTGAGCCTGGGCGAGATCCAGGCGGGACTGGAGAGCTTTCCAGGCCTCGCGCATCGCATGGAGCAGGTCGGACGCAAGGACCACGTGCTGTTTGTCAACGATTCCAAGGCGACCAATGCCGATGCGGCGGCACCCGCGCTGTCGAGTTTTTCGCGCATTTACTGGATCGCCGGCGGACTGCCCAAGGAAGGCGGGATCGAGCCGCTGCGCGGTTTCTTCCCGCGCATCGCCAAGGCCTATCTGATCGGCGAGGCGGCGCCCGCATTCTCGGCGACGCTCGGCGAAGCCGTGCCCTATGAAATCTCGGGCACCCTGGCCGCCGCGGTCGACCATGCCGCGAAAGACTCGGCCAAGGATGACAACGGCGAGGTGGTGGTGCTGCTGTCGCCGGCCTGCGCCAGTTTCGACCAGTTCAAGAATTTCGAAGTTCGCGGCGAAGCCTTCAGGCAAGCTGCGAATGCTATCGAGGGTGTCAAACCCATCGGAGGGGCACGATAATGCAAAGCCGTCTCGACAAAAGCCCGGTTGCAACCTGGTGGTGGACGATCGATCGCTGGTTCCTGGCGGCGTTCCTGTCGCTGATGGGGCTTGGCATCGTCTTGTCCTTTGCGGCAAGCCCGGCGGTGGCCGAACGCATCGGCCTCGATAGTTTCCACTTTGCCACCAGGCAGATCATCTTCACCGTGCCGGCGCTCGGCGTGATGCTGGCGGTCTCCTTCCTGGAATCGCGGCAGATCCGGCGCATGGCGCTGATCATCCTGGGCATCATCCTGGTGCTGATGGTGGCCGTGCTCTACATCGGCGTCGAGGTGAAGGGCGCGCGGCGCTGGGTGTCGTTTGTCGGCATGTCGATCCAGCCGTCGGAATTTCTGAAACCCGCCTTCGTCATCGTCTGCGCCTGGCTGTTCGCCGAACACAAGCGCCAGCCCGACATCCCCGGCAATTTGTTTGCCATGCTGCTGCTGATCCTGGTCATCTCGCTTCTGGTAGCGCAGCCCGATCTCGGCCAGACCATGCTGGTGACCGGCACCTGGGGCGTCATGTTCTTCATGGCCGGCCTGCCATGGCTATGGATCATCGCGCTTGGCGCCACCGGCGCCGGCGGCCTGTTTGCCGCCTATACGGTGTTCCCGCACGTCGCCGCCCGCATCGACAAATTCCTGACCGGCGAAGGCGACACGTTCCAGGTCGACATGGGCCGCGAGGCGCTGATCAACGGCCACTGGTTCGGCGTCGGCCCGGGCGAGGGCACGGTCAAGCGCGTCATCCCCGACGCGCATGCCGACTTCGTCTTTTCGGTCGCCGGCGAAGAGTTCGGGCTGATCATGTGCTTCTTCATCATGTCGATCTTCGCCTTCATCGTGCTGCGCGGCCTCAGCACGGCGCTGAAGGAACATGATGATTTCACCCGCTACGCCGTCGGCGGTCTCGTCACCGTGTTCGGCCTGCAGTCGGTCATCAACATGTGCGTCAACCTGCAGCTGATGCCGGCCAAGGGCATGACGCTGCCTTTCATCTCCTATGGCGGCTCCTCGCAGATCGCCATTGCCATCTCGATGGGCATGGTGCTGGCGCTGACCCGCAAGCGACCGGAAAAGCGCAAGCAGATGGGCTTTGCCCTGTCGCAGCGCGCCCTGCCGGCGGAGTGATATGGCGCGGGGTGTGATCCTTCTCGCGGCTGGCGGAACCGGTGGACATCTGTTTCCGGCCGAGGCGCTGGCGCATGAGCTGATCGAGCGCGGCTGGGGCGTGCATCTGGCGACGGACGACCGCGCAGAGCGCTTTGCCGGCCATTTCCCGGCCGCCGCCATCCATCCGATCCAGTCGGCGACGATGGGCTCGAAAAACCCTGTCGCGCTGCTTGGCGCGTTCTGGAAGATCTGGCGCGGCGTGCGCCAGGCCTCCGCCGTCATCGCCAGGATCAAGCCTGATGCGGTCGTCGGCTTTGGCGGTTATCCGACCTTGCCACCGCTCTATGCCGCGACGCGGCGCAAGCTGCCGACGCTGATCCATGAGCAGAACGCAGTGATGGGCCGCGCCAACCGGGCGCTGTCCGGGCGCGTCGATGCCATCGCCGGCGGCTTCCTGCCGCAAGATGAAAGTGCCACAGGCGCCAAGACGGTGACGACAGGCAATCCGGTCAGGCCGCCAATCCTGGAGGCGGCCAAGACGCCCTACACCGCATCCAAAGGGGCGGATCCGTTCAGGCTCCTGGTGTTCGGCGGCAGCCAGGGCGCGCAGTTCTTTTCCGACGCCATGCCGACGGCGATCGCACTTCTGCCGGAGGCGCAGCGCAAGCGGCTGGTGATCACCCAGCAGGCCCGCGCCGACGACGTGGCGCGGGTGAAGGCTGGCTATGCGGCACTCGGCGTCCATGTCGAGGTCTCGCCCTTCTTCACCGATATGGCACAGCGCATGGGCGCGGCGCATCTGGTGATCTCGCGCTCCGGCGCCTCGACGGTTTCGGAGATCGCCGTCATCGGCCGGCCGGCGCTGCTGGTGCCTTATCCCTATGCGCTGGATCACGATCAGGCGGCGAACGCAGCCGCCCTTGCCGCGGCGGGCGGCGGCGAGGTGCATCCGCAATCGTCACTGTCGCCGGAGCGCATCGCGGCTCTCATTGGCGGGCTGATGGACACTCCCGAGCGGCTGACGGCCATGGCTGCCGGAGCGAAGTCGGCTGGCCGGCCGAACGCGGCACGGTTGCTCGCTGATCTCACAGAGGCTATTGCGTCCAGAAAAACCGTTTCGGATTTCAGGAAAGGGACGCATTGATGAAGATGCCGCAGACCATCGGCCTTGTGCATTTCATCGGCATTGGCGGCATCGGCATGAGCGGCATCGCCGAGGTTCTGCACAATCTCGGCTACAAGGTGCAGGGTTCGGACCAGGCCGACAGCGCCAATGTCCAGCGGCTGCGCGACAAGGGCATCGAATGCTTTGTCGGCCACAAGGCCGAGAATATCGGCGCGGCCGAAGTGGTGGTCGTCTCCACCGCGATCAAGAAATCCAATCCCGAGCTGAAGGCCGCGCGGGAGAAGTTGCTCCCAATTGTCCGCCGGGCCGAGATGCTGGCCGAACTGATGCGCTTCCGCCAGGCGGTCGCGATCGGTGGCACGCATGGCAAGACCACAACCACGTCGATGGTGGCGACGCTGCTCGATGCCGGCGGGCTCGACCCGACGGTGATCAATGGCGGCATCATCAATGCCTATGGCACCAATGCCCGTATGGGCGATGGCGAGTGGATGGTGGTCGAAGCCGACGAAAGCGACGGCACCTTCCTCAAGCTGCCGGCCGAGATCGCCGTCGTCACCAACATCGATCCCGAGCATCTGGACCATTATGGCAGTTTCGACAAGGTGCGCGAGGCCTTCCGGCAATTCGTCGAGAACGTGCCGTTCTACGGTTTTGGCGTGATGTGCACCGACCATCCGGAAGTACAGGCGCTGGTCAGCCGCATCGAGGACCGCCGCGTCATCACCTATGGCGAGAACGCGCAGGCCGATGTGCGTTTCACCAACCACCGCATGGCCGGTGCCGTCTCAGCATTCGACGTGGTGATCCGCGACCGCAAGACCGGCGGCCAGACGACGATATCGGATCTGCGGCTGCCGATGCCCGGCCGCCACAACGTCTCCAACGCCACCGCCGCAATTGCGGTCGCGCATGAACTCGGCCTGTCGGCCGAAGCGATCAAGAAAGGGCTGTCGTCCTTTGCCGGCGTCAAGCGGCGCTTCACCCACACCGGCTCGTGGAACGGCGTCGACATCTTCGACGATTACGGCCACCACCCGGTCGAGATCACGGCGGTGTTGAAAGCGGCGCGCAGCGCCACCAAGGGCCGCGTCATCGCCATTGCGCAGCCGCACCGCTTCACCCGGCTGCACGATCTGTTCGACGAATTTTCGGTCTGTTTCAACGATGCCGACACGGTGATGGTGGCGCCGGTCTATGCGGCGGGCGAGGAGCCGATCGACGGCGTGACCTCGGAGGCGCTGGTGTCGCGCATCCGCTCCGGGGGCCATCGCGATGCGCGCTACGTCGAAACCCCTGCCGCGATTTCGCCCGTCATCCGCGCGTTGGCCAAACCGGGCGACTTCGTCATCTTCCTGGGCGCCGGCAACATCACCCAATGGGCCTGTGCGCTGCCTGGGGAACTCGGCGGTACCGTCTCATGATGCGCGGCCAGGACCTGCTCGACAAACTTGGCGACCGGCTTGCCGGCCTGCGCGGCCGCATCACGCCCAATGCCGAGATGGACAAGATCACCTGGTTCCGCGCCGGCGGTCTGGCGGACGCCCTGTTCCAGCCGGCCGACGAGGAGGATCTGGCTGCCTTCCTGCGCGCCGTGCCGGAGGACATCCCGCTCACCATCGTCGGTGTCGGCTCCAACCTCCTGGTGCGCGACGGCGGCATTCCAGGTTTCGTCATCCGGCTTTCGGCCAAGGGCTTTGGCGAGGCCGAGGTGGTTTCGCCGACCGTCATCAAGGCCGGTGCTGCGACGCCCGACAAGCGCGTCGCGGCCGTCGCTTATGAGGCCGGTATTGGCGGCTTTCATTTCTATCACGGCATTCCCGGCGCCATCGGCGGGGCGCTGAGGATGAATGCCGGCGCCAATGGCGTCGAGACGCGGGAACGTGTCGTCGAGGTTCGGGCGCTCGACCGCAAGGGCAATCTCCACACCCTCAGCAATGAAGACATGGGCTATGCCTATCGTCACTCGGCCGCACCTGCCGGGCTGATCTTCACCTCCGCCGTTTTCGAAGGTGTTCTGGAAGACCCGGAGGCGATCAAGGCGGCCATGGACGCCGTCCAGACGCATCGCGAGACGGTGCAGCCGATCCGCGAGAAGACCGGCGGCTCGACCTTCAAGAATCCGGAAGGCACCTCGGCCTGGAAGGAAATCGACAAGGCCGGCTGCCGCGGGCTGATGATCGGCGGCGCGCAGATGTCGCCGATGCACTGCAACTTCATGATCAACACCGGAACAGCGACCGGATACGACCTCGAATATCTCGGCGAGACGGTGCGCGCCCGCGTGCTTGAAAATTCAGGCATCCGCCTGCAGTGGGAAATCAAGCGGCTCGGCAATTTCCGCCCCGGCCATGCCGTGCAGGAATTCCTCGGACAGCTTCTTTAGCGCAAGCTGAAGTTCATGTGATGCTTGAACTTCAAACGGTCTGAAACAACAGCGCCACCGTTGCTCCAAAGACTCACAACACGCTTTTTCCGGTCGTTTTCGCGGAAAGTGAATCTGTCGGAATCATAAGCACTTGCCAGCGAATCAACTCTCTGATTCTCTGCCTTAAAGCGTTTCCTGATTTGAGTCGTTCGACGCGTCGACCGCGTTTTCCGTCTGGGGGGGCAACCTGCCGGGAGACTCGGACTCAATCTGGTCGCTGAATGCGTGGTTGCGGGCCCGCCGTGAGAGGGATGACGGGATATGAAGAACAAGCATGTGGCTGTCCTCCTGGGCGGATTCTCGTCCGAGCGGCCCGTGTCTCTGTCTTCGGGAAAGGCGTGTGCGGATGCGCTTGAGAATGAAGGCTACCAGGTTACCCGCGTCGATGTTGCGCGCGATGTCGGCGCCGTGCTCACCGAACTCAAGCCTGATGTCGTCTTCAACGCACTGCACGGCCCGTTCGGTGAAGACGGCACCATCCAGGGCATCCTCGAATATCTGGCCATTCCCTACACCCATTCGGGCGTGCTCGCCTCGGCGCTCGCCATGAACAAGGAGCAAGCCAAGAAGGTCGCCAAGGCTGCCGGCATCGCGGTGGCGGAATCGAAGGTTGCCAGCCGCTTTGCCATCCAGAACAAGCATCCGATGAAGCCGCCCTACGTGGTCAAGCCGGTCAATGAAGGCTCAAGCTTCGGCGTCGTCATCGTGCATGAAGGGCAGTCGCATCCGCCGCAGGTCATCGGCTCGTCCGAATGGAAATATGGCGAGACCGTCATGGTCGAGCGCTACATCCATGGGCGCGAGCTGACCTGCGCCGTCATGGGCGACGTGGCGCTCGGCGTCTGCGAGATCATTCCGACCGGCCATTCCTTCTACGACTATGATTCAAAATACGTCGCCGGCGGATCAAAACACGAAATCCCTGCTAAAATTTCATCAAATATTTACCAAAAAATACAGACACTGGCACTCAAGGCACATCTGGCTATCGGCTGCCGGGGCGTTTCCCGATCGGACTTCCGCTATGACGACCGTCACTCCGAAAACGGCGAGATTGTCTGGCTCGAGATCAACACTCAGCCGGGCATGACGCCGACGTCTTTGGTGCCTGAAATCGCCGCCCAGGCCGGGCACTCGTTTGGCGAATTGTTGAGTTGGATGGTGGAGGACGCTTCGTGTCTGCGTTGAAATGGGGACAGGACAAGGGCAGGGGCGGCGCCGGGCCGGCGCTGTTCGGCATGCCGTTGTCGTTCGACCATTTCGTGCTGCCGCGCGTGCTGCGCCGGCCGGTGCGCGTGCTGGCGCGCCTGGGCGGCGGCGACTTCGTCGCGCCGCGCTTTTCCGCGGCCATCCTGTCGGCTTCGCTCATTGCTTCAAGCAGCCTCTATGGCGCCATTCTCGGCGGTCATGCCGACGACATCGTCCAGAGCATCACCGCCCGGACCGGCTTTGCCGTCGACCAGATCAAGGTGGTCGGCAACCGCCAGACTTCGGAGATCGACATACTGGACCGGCTCGAGCTCGACGGCTGGACGTCACTGATCGGCTTCGATGCTGAGGCCGCGCGTGAACGTATTGATACCTTGCCCTGGGTCGAAGTGGCGGCGGTGCGCAAGGTCTATCCACATACGCTGGAAGTGCGTGTCGAGGAGCGCGAGCCCTTCGCGCTCTGGCAGCAGGGCGCGGGGCTTTCGGTCATCGAACGCTCCGGCGCGGTGATCGCGCCGTTCTCCGGCGGCAAGCAGGCGCTGCTGCCGCTGATCATCGGCACCGGCGCACCGGCCAAGGCGCCCGACTTCGTGGCCAAGATCAAGAAATTTCCCGAGCTCGCGGCTCGGGTCAAAGGCTATATCCGCATCGGCGAACGGCGTTGGGACCTGAAGCTGGAAAACGGCATCACGATCAAGCTGCCCGAGGATGGCGAGGATCAGGCGATTGCCGACCTGGTTCGGATGGACCACGATAACGGCCTTCTGACGCGCGATATCGCCGCCGTCGACATGCGCATCTCCGATCGCCTGGTGGTGCAGCTGACGCCGGAAGCGGCGACGCAGCGCCAGGCCGCGCTCAATGAAAAGCCGCAAAATCTGAAGCGCAAGTCGGGGACGAAGATATGAGCTGGCTTGGCGGCAACAGCGATGCCTCTTCGCGGCGTTCCGGCACGCTCACCGTGCTGGATGTCGGCTCAAGCAAGGTTTGCTGCGTGGTGGCGAAACTGAAGCCGCGCGAGGACGGCAAGCTGTTGCGCGGCCGCTCGCACCGCATCCAGGTGATCGGCATCGGCCACCAGAAATCGCAAGGCGTGAAGTCGGGCGTGGTCGTCGATCTCGACCGCGCGGAGCACGCCATTCGCCTGTCCGTCGACGCAGCCGAACGCATGGCGGGACTGACCGTGGATTCGCTGATCGTCAACATGACGGCGGGCCGGCTGAAGAGCGAAACCTATTCGGCCACGATCAATCTCGGTGGCCATCAGGCCGACGAAGCCGACATCAAGCGCGTGCTTGCCGCCGGCGCCAAGCAGGCGCTCAAGGCCGAACGCGACGTGATCCATTCGCTGCCCGTCGGCTTTTCGCTGGACGCCGAGCGCGGCGTGCGCGATCCGCGCGGCATGGTCGGCGACCAGCTCGGCGTCGATATGCATGTGCTGACGGGCGATGCCGCGCCGCTGCGCAATCTGGAGCTCTGCATCAACCGCTCGCATCTTTCGGTCGAGCGCATGGTGGCGACGCCCTATGCCAGCGGGCTTGCGGCCCTGGTCGACGACGAACTGGAAATGGGTGCGGCCTGCATCGACATGGGCGGCGGCACGACGACCATCTCGGTGTTTTCGGAAGGCAAATTCGTCCACGCCGATGCCATTGCCATCGGCGGCAATCATGTGACGCTCGATATGGCCAAGGGCCTGTCGACCTCGCTCGACGCCGCGGAGCGGCTGAAGGTGATGCATGGTTCGGCGCTGCCTGGCAGTGCCGACGATCGCGACCTGGTCTCGATCCAGCCGATCGGCGAAGACGGCGAGATGCCGCTGCAGATCCCGCGCTCGGTGATGACGCGCGTCATCCGCGCCCGCATCGACGAGACGCTGGAACTGTTGCGCGACCGGCTGAACAAGTCGGGCTACGGCAATGCCGTGGGAAAACGCGTCGTGCTGACCGGCGGCGCCAGCCAGCTTGCGGGTCTCCCCGAGGCGGCGCGCCGCATTCTGGGACGCAATGTGCGCATCGGACGCCCGCTCGGCGTGGCGGGCCTGCCGGAAGCTGCCAAGGGGCCGGCTTTCTCGACGGCGGTCGGGCTGCTGATCTATCCGCAGATGGCGAGCTTCGAGAGCCATCCGGCTAAAGGAATTTCCGGTCTCAGGATGACCGGGACGGGCGGAAAACTGCATCGCATGAGTCAGTGGTTGAGAGACAGTTTCTAATTGACGGGGACAGCCCCATAGGCGGCCGCGGCGGCGAAGCGGCGGGAAAGGCAAAGGACGGAGACAATGACGATCAATCTGCAAAAGCCGGACATCACCGAGCTCAAGCCGCGGATCACCGTATTCGGTGTCGGCGGCGGCGGCGGCAATGCCGTCAACAACATGATCACCGCGGGCTTGCGCGGTGTCGAGTTCGTCGTGGCCAACACCGATGCACAGGCGCTGACCATGTCGAAGGCCGAGCGGCTGATCCAGCTCGGCGCGCATGTCACCGAGGGGCTCGGCGCCGGCTCGCAGCCTGAAGTGGGCCGTGCGGCGGCGGAAGAGTGCATCGATGAGATCATCGATCATCTCTCCAACACCCATATGTGCTTCGTCACCGCCGGTATGGGTGGCGGCACCGGAACCGGTGCGGCTCCCGTCGTTGCCCGCGCGGCGCGCGAACGGGGTATCCTCACCGTCGGCGTCGTCACCAAGCCGTTCCATTTCGAAGGCCAGCGCCGCATGAAGACGGCGGATCTCGGCATCGAGGAGCTGCAGAAATGTGTCGATACCCTGATCGTCATCCCCAACCAGAACCTGTTCCGGCTGGCCAATGACAAGACCACCTTTGCCGACGCCTTCGCCATGGCCGACCAAGTGCTCTACTCCGGTGTTGCCTGCATCACCGACCTGATGGTCAAGGAAGGCCTGATCAATCTCGACTTCGCCGACGTGCGTTCGGTGATGCGCGAAATGGGCAAGGCGATGATGGGCACCGGCGAAGCTTCGGGCGAGGGCCGCGCGATGGCCGCCGCCGAGGCGGCGATCGCCAATCCGTTGCTCGACGAGACCTCGATGAGGGGCGCCAAGGGCCTGCTGATCTCGATCACCGGCGGCCGCGACCTAACCCTGTTCGAAGTCGACGAGGCCGCGACCCGCATCCGCGAGGAAGTCGATCAGGACGCCAACATCATCCTCGGCGCCACCTTCGACGAGGAACTCGAAGGCGTCATCCGCGTCTCCGTGGTCGCCACCGGCATCGACAAATCGGCAGCTGAAATTGCCGCGGCGCCGATCTCGATCCGGGCGGTGCCGCCGCAGCAGAAGCCGGTCAGCCGCCCAGCGGCTCCGGGGGCGGAAGGCCGTCCGGCACCCGTCCAGCAGCAGACCTATGAGCAGCGCGCGGCCGATCCGGTGGCCGAGGCGATCCAGCTTGCCGAGGCCAATGCGGCGGCAATGGCTCGTCCGGCGCCGATGGCCCAGGCGGAAGATTTCCGCCCGCAGAGCAAGATCTTCCAGGCCCCGCCTGCCCAGCCGCAGCCTGTCGTGCAGCAGGTGATGCAACCGGCGCCGATGCGGGAAATGCCGCAGCCGGTGGCTGCCGCACCGCAGCGCATGCCGCGGGTGGAGGATTTTCCGCCGGTGGTGCGGGCCGAGGTGGAAGCCAAGGGCCGTCCGGCCGACCATGAAAACAGCGGGCCGATGGGGCTGCTCAAGCGGCTGACCAACGGGCTGACGCGCCGCGAAGAAGAGCCGGCCCGGTTGCAGCCGGCACAGCCGCGCGAACCGAAACTGCGCCAGGCGGCGCCGGAAATGCGCCGCCTTGCCAGCCAGGATCCGCAGCTTTACGCGCCGCGCCGCGGCCAGCTCGACGATCAGGGCCGGTTGACGCCGCAGACCAGATCGACCCAGGAAGACGACCAGCTGGAGATACCGGCTTTCCTGCGCCGCCAGGCCAACTGAGCCGTTAACGGTATGTAACACTTGTCAACAGGCAGACGAGGAATTGTCTGCCTGTTAACGTTTAAAGTGGTTTAATAACAAGGCGTTACGATCTGACGCTCAAGGTCTGTCGCGGTTACACAGAGTAAGAAACCGTGATTTGGAGTCTCCCTGACAGACCATTATCTTTGCCGCAGCACTTTCGGTGTGCTGGGATTCGGGGAAGTGGCCCTGCCTGCCGATAAAAAAGAGCCGCGCCTTTTGGGTTAAAGCGGACTTAGGCGTTTGGGCTATGGGGTTTGTCTTGCAAGACTATCAGACGACACTGAAATCGCGTGCAACGCTGACCGGTACCGGCGTTCACAGCGGCAAACCGGTCACCGTCAATTTCCTCCCTGCGGACGCCGACACCGGCGTGCTCTTCCACCTTTCGAACGGAAGCGAGAGCCGCGAGTTCCGCGCGCTGGTTGCTGAAGTCGGCGCGACCGATCTCTGCACCATGCTCGGCGATCCGGCAGGCGAGCATATCGCCACCGTCGAACATCTGATGGCGACGCTTTTCGGGCTCGGCATCGACAACATCGTCATCGAGATCGACGGTCATGAGGTTCCGATCCTCGATGGCAGTGCGGTGGCGTTCGTGGAAGCCATCGACCAAGCCGGCATCGAGACGCTGGCGGTCAAGCGCCGCTACATCAGGGTGGTCAAGCCCGTCCGCATCGAGAATGGCGCGTCCTGGGCCGAGTTCAGGCCCTATAGCGGCACGCGCTTCGAGGTCGAGATCGATTTCGAAAGCCCGGCGATCGGCCGCCAGCTATTCGCCTCCGACATCAACCCCGACATCTTTCGCCAGGATATCGCGCGCGCCCGCACCTTCGGCTTCATGAAGGATGTCGAGCGGCTGTGGGCGGCCGGCTATGCGCTGGGCTCCTCGCTGGAGAACTCGCTGGTGATCGGCGACGACAACCGGGTGATCAACATGGGCGGCCTGCGCTACCCCAATGAGTTCGCTCGCCACAAGACGATGGACGCGATGGGCGACCTGGCGCTGGCCGGCGCCCGTTTCATCGGTTGCTTCCGCTCCTATCGCGGCGGTCACCGGATGAATGCGGCTGCTTTGCGGCGGCTTCTGTCCGACCGTTCGGCCTTCGAGGTCGTCGAGACCACGCGCCGCGAGCGCGGCCGCACCGCCGAGATGAGCGCCGTCACCGGCCCTGTCTTTGCACCTTGGGTGATCTGATTCTTAACGTATTTCTGGCTTTCTGAGCGCTGGCCGGTGTTGCACGGATGCATCACCGGCGGTGAAAGTGCATAGCTTTCCGGGCAACACCAAGCCGCCACAAAAATGTGCGATTGGCTAGACATAGCGTTGCTGGGCAAGGCAGTTATGGTTTATGGCTGCTGCCGTCTGTTAGGCGCATGTCGCTCAAAAGTGGGGATCAGTTTTGAGGGAACGCCATGCGAAAGGCATTGAACTAACGCCGAAAGGGCGCAATCCAATCATGTTCTTCAAGCGAGTTGGTCAATCGAAAGCGCCGTATCGGGCTGTTTTCCTGGCGCTTTCGGTGGTTGTGCCATCGCTGTTCCTCTCGGCCTGCATGTCGTCCGAGAAAGACGTCGACCTGTCGACCTATGTCGACCAGACCGAACCGGCCGACGTCCTTTACAATCAAGGCCTTGCCAATCTCAATGCCGGCCGCCTGGATGAGGCGAGCAAGAAGTTCGACGCCGTCGACCGCCAGCACCCCTATTCGGAATTCGCCCGCAAGTCGATGGTGATGGGCGCCTTCGCCGACTACCGCGCCGGCCGTTATGACGAAGCGATCGGCTCGGCAAAGCGCTATCTGACGCTTTATCCGTCGACCGACGACGCGGCTTACGCCCAGTATATTATCGGGCTGAGCTACTACAAGCAGATCAAGGACGTCACCCAGGATCAGAAGGAAGCACGCCAGACCGTGCAGACGATGCAGGATCTGGTGACGCGCTGGCCGACGTCGGAATATGTCGACGACGCCAAGGAAAAGATCCGTTTCGCCAACGACCAGCTGGCCGGCAAAGAGATGCAGATCGGCCGCTATTATCTCGAGCGGCGCGAATACATTGCTGCCGTCAAGCGCTTCCGCAACGTGGTCGAGAACTATTCCAACACCCGCCATGTCGAAGAGGCGCTGGCGCGTCTGGCCGAAAGCTACTACGCGATGGGCTTGACCTCGGAAGCGCAAACCGCCGCTGCGGTGCTCGGCACCAATTATCCCGACAGCCAATGGTACAAGGATACCTACAAGCTGTTGCAGAGCAACGGGCTTGAGCCGCGCGAGAATGCCGGATCGTGGATATCCAAGGCCGGCAAGCTGATCACCGGCGCCTGACGCCCGAGCATCGACTGAGGCGGAACGCGCTTTTCGGATTGATCCGACGCTCAAACAAAAAGATAGTGCGGCGCTGCGACTCCATCGGTCGCATGCCGCTTCACAGCGGTTCAGTGGTTTGATTGAGGCGCTGAACCGTCCTAACTTTTTGTTCTACGCAATTCCGGACGGAAAACCGCTACGCACTTTTGCTGGGAATTGCTTGAGGTCCGGGTTCTGATGCTTTCCAGACTGTCGATCCGCGATATCGTCCTGATCGAGAAGCTGGATATCGACTTCCAGCCCGGCCTTTCCGTGCTGACCGGTGAAACCGGCGCCGGCAAATCCATCCTTCTCGACGCGCTGTCGCTGGCGCTTGGCGCCCGCGGCGACGCCTCGCTGGTGCGGCACGGTGCTGCCCAGGGCCAGGTCATTGCCGTCTTCGATGTGCCGCGCAACCACCCGGTGCGCGCGCTGCTGGCCGAAAACGCCATCGAGGATGACGGCGACATCATCCTGCGCCGGCTGCAGACCGCGGATGGCCGCACCCGTGTCTTCGTCAACGACCAGCCGTCCAGCGTCACCCTGATGCGCGACATCGGCCACGCGCTGGTCGAGATCCACGGCCAGCATGACGAGCGCGCGTTGGTCGATCCGGGCGCGCATCGCGAATTGCTGGGCAGTTTTGGCGGCCATCTGGGCGCTGCTGGCGCGACCGGCGAGGCGTGGCGCTACTGGCGTGGCGCCGAGCAGGAGTTGGTCAGGCACCGCGCCAAGGTCGAGGCGGCGGCGCGCGAGGCCGATTATCTCAGGGCCTCGGTGGCGGAACTGGCAAAGCTCGATCCGCAGCCCGGCGAAGAGACGCAGCTGGCGGAATTGCGTGCAACGATGATGCGGGCGGAAAAGATCGCCTCGGAAATACACGACGCACAGGATGTGCTGTCAGGCCCGTCCTCGCCGCTGCCGCAACTGGCCAGCCTGTTGAGGCGCCTGCAGCGCAAGGCCAGCGAAGCGCCGGGACTGCTCGAGGATGTGGTGAAGTCGCTGGACGAGGCGATGCTGTCGCTGGATGCGGCGCAATCGGGCGTCGAGGCGGCACTGCGCGCCACCGAATACGATCCGCAGCGGCTGGAGAAGGCGGAGGAGCGGCTGTTTTCGCTGCGTGCGGCCTCACGTAAGCACAGTGTGGCCGTTGACGATCTGGCGCAACTGCGCGACACCATGTCCGCCGATCTCGCCGATCTTGATGCCGGCGAGGGGCGCCTGCATGTCCTGGAAAAGCAGGCCTCAGCGGCGCGCGAAGCCTACGATATTTCCGCAGCCCAGCTCTCCGCCCTTCGCCATGCGGCCGCGGTCGGCCTGACCAAGGCTGTGATGGCCGAATTGCCGGCGCTGAAGCTGGAACGGGCTGAGTTCATCGTCGAACTGGCCAGCGATGGCGAGAACCGCATGGAAGAAGGCATCGACCAGGTCGAGTTCTGGGTGCGCACCAATCCCGGCACCAGGCCTGGGCCGATGATGAAGGTCGCCTCCGGCGGCGAGCTGTCGCGCTTCCTGCTGGCGCTCAAGGTGGCGCTGGCCGACCGTGGCTCGGCGCCGACATTGGTCTTCGACGAGATCGACACCGGCGTCGGCGGCGCCGTGGCCGATGCGATCGGCCAAAGGCTGGCCAGGCTGTCGAAGCGCGTGCAGGTGCTGTCGGTCACGCATGCTCCGCAAGTGGCGGCACGCGCGGCAACGCATTTCCTGATCTCCAAATCCGGCGGCTCGGACAAGGTCGCCACCGGCATCGCCGAAATGGACCGGGCGGCGCGCCAGGAAGAGATCGCGCGCATGCTGGCCGGCGCCACCATCACCGAAGAGGCGCGCGCAGCCGCCGAACGGCTGCTACGCGAGAATATTGCTGCAGCGTAGTCGTCGCAAGGCTTTCGGACTGAGTCAGGATATGGCTCCATCCCGCTGTTCAGGAATGCTTTTTCCGAAATCCTGATTTATGGTGCCTCGCCACTGTCCAGGGACCGCTGCATGTCTGAAAAACCAGTCGAATCGTTGAGCGAAAGCGAAGCCGCGGATGAGCTCCAGCGGCTGGCCGAGGAGATCGCCGGTCATGACCGGCGCTATCATGCCGAGGACGCGCCGACGATTACGGACGCAGAATATGACGCGCTGCGGCGGCGCAATCTTGCCATCGAGGAGCGCTTTCCCGGTCTGGTGCGCGAGGATTCGCCCTCGCTGCGGGTCGGCGCCGCGCCGGCGGAAGGCTTTGCCAAGGTGCGCCATGCGGTGCCGATGCTCAGCCTCGCCAAGGCCTACACAGACGAGGACGTCACCGATTTCATCGAGCGTGGCCGGCGCTTCTTCGACCGCGACAAGGACCTCGACATCGCGTTTACGGCCGAGCCGAAGATCGACGGCCTGTCGGCGTCGCTGCGCTATGAACGCGGTGTGTTCGTGCAGGGTGCTACGCGCGGCGACGGCGCTGTCGGCGAAGACATCACCGCCAATCTCAGGACCATCGCCGACATCCCCGCCAAGCTCAAAGGATCGGGCTGGCCCGAGACCATCGAGATCCGCGGCGAAGTCTACATGACCTATGCGGAATTCGAGGCACTGAAGGCCCGCTCGGCGGCGGTGGGCGGCCAGGACTATGTCAATCCGCGCAATACCGCGGCCGGCTCACTGCGACAGAAGGATGCGTCCGTCACCGCCAGCCGCAATCTTAAGTTTTTTGCCTATGCCTGGGGCTACACGACAGCGGATCCGGCGCCGACCCAATATGATTCGGTGCAGAAATTCGCCGAATGGGGGTTCAAGGTCAGCCCGTTGATGGTGCGGGCGAAGTCGGTCGAGGAGCTGATCGCGCACTACCACAAGATCGAGGAGCTGCGTTCGTCGCTCGGCTACGACATCGACGGTGTCGTCTACAAGGTCGACCAGCTGGAATTGCAGCGTCGCTGGGGCTTTGTCACCGGCGAGCCGCGCTGGGCCGTTGCGCACAAATTCCCGGCCGAACAGGCGATGACGACGGTGCAGAAGATCGACATCCAGGTCGGTCGTACCGGTACGCTGGCGCCGGTGGCGCGGCTGGCGCCCGTCACGGTCGGCGGCGTGGTGGTCGAAAACGTCACGCTGCACAATGAGGACTACATCAAGGGTTTTGACAGCAACGGCCTGCCGATTCGCGACGGCATCGATGTCCGCATCGGTGACACGGTTGTCATACAACGGGCGGGCGATGTCATTCCGCAGATCGTCAGCGTGGTCGTCGACAAGCGGCCGCCTGATGCGGTGCCTTACGAATTCCCGCACATTTGTCCGGTCTGCGGCTCGCCGGCGACGCGCGAAATCAACGAAAAGACCGGCAAGGAGGATTCGCGCCGGCGCTGCACCGGCGAGCTGATCTGCGCCGCCCAGGCTGTGGAGCGGCTGCGTCATTTCGTGTCGCGCGGCGCGCTCGACATCGAGGGGCTGGGCGCCGAGAATATCGACCTGTTCTTCAATTCGGGACTGGTCAAGACCGCCGCCGATATCTTCACCCTCAGGGATCGCCGCCCGGCCGTCACCAGGGCGCTGGCCGAGCGGCGCGAGGAGCAGGCGCGGCTGCGCGAGGCGGCATCGGGCAAGGCGCGCAAGAATGTGCGCGGTGTCGAGGACCGCAATTATGAAGGTCTCGACAAGCTGTTCGCGGCCATCGATTCGCGCCGCCAGCCGGAGCTCGACCGCTTCATCTTCGCACTCGGCATCCGCCATATCGGCGAAACGACGGCGGCCGTGCTTGCCCGGACGTTTTCGACCATCGAGGAGCTGATCCGCGTCGGCAAGGAAACGGCGGCGGCTGAGGATCCGCACAGCGTCTTCCCCTCCATCAACGGCATTGGCGATACAGTGATCGATGCGTTGCGCGATTTCTTCGGCAATGAACGCAATGACGACGTGCTCGACAGACTGCTCGAACAGGTCAAGCCGAAGCCGTATGTCGTCACCGTGTCGACCGACAGCGAGGTTGCCGGCAAGACCATCGTCTTCACCGGCACGCTGGAAAAGATGACACGCTCCGAAGCCAAGGCGATGGCCGAACGGCTCGGCGCCAAGGTGGCGGGTTCGGTGTCGGCGAAGACCGATCTGCTGGTGGCCGGGCCGGGCGCCGGCTCCAAACTGAAGCAGGCCAGCGAACTCGGCGTCGAAGTCATCGACGAGGACACCTGGCTGCAACGGGTCGGCAAGGCATGACCGCCGGTTCGTTCAAAGGGTTCGGGCAAAAAGCCATACCGTTCCTCAAGGCGCTCGACTTCCACCAGAGCCGCGAATGGTTCCAGGAAAACCGCGCGCTTTACGACAGCGAGTTGCATGAGCCGTTCTGCGATCTGGTCGAGACGCTGACGGAGCGCTTCGCGGCGGCGGGTCTGGGCTTGCGCGGAGACCGCAAGAAGTCACTGTTTCGCATCAACCGCGACGTGCGCTTCGCCAAGGACAAGCGGCCCTACAACCAGCATTTGTCGGCCATGCTGTCGCCGGATGGCACCAAGATGGAGCAGGGCGTGTTCTTCGTCTATGTCGGGATCGACCGCTGCTTTGCCGATGTCGCCTGGTGGAACCCGGAGCCGTCCCTGCTGCTGGCGATGCGCAAGGCGATCATCGCCCGGCCGGCGGACTTCCGAAAACTGCTTTCAACGCTGAAGAAAAACGGCTTCGAACTCGAAACCGAGGGCCGCATGAAGCGCACGCCGCGCGGCTTCGAGCAGGTCAACGAACCCGATCTTGTCGACGCCATCCGCAACCGGCACTTCTATGTCCAGCACATGATCGATCCGGCTGGAATTCACGCGCCGACGCTGGTCGACGAGCTTGTCGATTTCGCCTCGCGCGCCAAGCCGCTGCTCGACTGGGGCAGGGCGATCCAGGGCACGGCACCGCGGAGCTAAATCAGCCCGGCGCACTGCACGGCTACATCCGCATCAAAAGACCACCGTCGACTGCCAGTTCGATGCCGGTGATGTAGCTTGCCGCATCGGAAAGCAGGAATAGCGCGGCATTGGCCATGTCCTGCGGCGTGCCGATGCGGCCGAGCGGCGCATAATTGGCAACGGCCGCGCGTTTCTCCTCGGTGTCCCAGCGCGCCTGCAGCGGCGTCAACGCCATGCCCGGGCAGATCGAATTGGAGCGGATGCCATCGCCCGCCAACTGCATGGCGAGCGACTTCGACAGCGCACAGACGCCGGCCTTCGATGCCTGGTAGGCATCCTGCGGGGTCGGATCGCCGCGATACCACTGGATGGTGGAGAAGTGCACCATGGCGCCGCCGCGTCCGCCGGCCCGCATATGGGGAACCACCGCCCGCGCGGTGTGGACGAAGGATTTCAGATTGATGTTGAAGACCTGGTCCCAGACATCGAGGTCCATCTCGAGGGCCGATTTGTCGCGACCGAACCAGAGCACGCCTGCGACATTGGCGAGATAATCGATGCCGCCGCGCTCGCGGCCCGCGGCATTGATGGTCTGCTCGACGAAGGCGGCGTCGGTGAGGTCGCCCTGGGCAAAGGTGAGCCGGTCGTCATAGACGGCAAGCGACGCCGGACGCGGCTTGACGTCGATGGCGGTGACCGAGGCGCCGGCCTCGAGCAGCGCCAGCGAGATCGCCTCGCCCATACCGCCACCGGCGCCGGTGACGACCGCGTGCCTGCCGGTGAAATCATAAGCGATCATCCGAACCCCTCATTTTTTTACAACATCAGTTTCGCTGATTTGTTGGCTCAAGCGAATTCGTCTGACTTTTCAAACGCCGGCTCCTACATAGCAGCGCGAGATGGGAATGTGGCATGTCGGCAGAGACCTTAAGCGAAAATTCTGTGGCCAGCGACTTCTGGGACGGCGTGCGGCTGTCGATGCCGGTCGTTGTCGCTGCGGCACCATTTGGGCTGCTGTTCGGCGCCATCGCCGTCGACAACGGCTTTTCCGTTCTCGAAGCTTTCTTGATGAGCGCGCTGATCTTCGGCGGCGCCAGCCAGATGGTCGGCATCGAATTGTTCGGCCAGCATGTCGCGCCATGGCTGATCGTGCTGTCGATCTTCGCGGTAAACTTCCGCCACGTGCTTTACTCCGCCAGCATCGGCCGGCGAATCGCGCACTGGCCGGTTATCAGCCAAGCGCTGGGCTATTTCGTGCTCACCGATCCGCAGTTCGCGGTGGCGGAGCGCAGGGCCGAAGCCGGCGAGACCGTCGGCTTTGCCTGGTACATGGGCCTTGGCCTGCCGGTCTATGTGTTCTGGGGGATTGAAAGCGCGCTGGGTGCGGTGTTCGGCAAGCTGATCCCCGACACGCATGCCCTGGGCATCGATTTCCTGCTGCCGATCTATTTCCTCGGGCTGGTCATGGGCTTTCGCAAGCGGCCGCTGTGGCTGCCGGTGGTGATCGCCAGCGCCGCGGCGTCGATCATTGCCTACAAAACTGTGGGCTCGCCCTGGCACGTCTCCATCGGCGCCGTTGCCGGCGTGCTTCTGGCCGTCATCCTGCCGCCGCACCATAGCGGTGTGGAGGCAAAACGATGAGCGCGACCTTGTGGATCATCATTGCCGGCGCGATCGCCACCTATCTCACCCGCGTCGGCGGCCATCTGGTGATCTCGCGCTTCGACCACATCCATCCACGCGTCGAGGCGGGTTTGAATGCCGTGCCGGCCGCGGTGTTGACGACGCTGGTGGCGCCCGCCGCACTCAGCGCCGGACCGGCGGAATGGGCGGCGCTGGTCGTCGCCGCTGTGGTCTCGCTGCGCGGCGGCCTGATGGCGATGTTTCTGGCCGGGGCGGTGGTGCTGATCCTAGCGCGGCAGTTTGTGGCATAGGGCGCCCGCCGGGCAGAACAGTTTCGAACGGTCGGCGCCGCCCCTCATTGCCCTGCCGGGCGTTCGTCACTCGAAAAGCCAAGCAATTGGCTTTTCGTCCGCTTCGCGGACCGCTCCTCACCTCCCCGTATAGTGACGGGAGAAAGAAGCTCATTTCAGATCTTGGCGTCGTGCGGCAGCGGCGCTGTTGCCTTCTCCAGCCAGGCCAGCGTCTCGCCGTCGAGCATCGGGCCGATCTCGGCCAGCACCCAGGCATGGTAAGTATCCAGCCAGTGCAACTCCTCGCGCGTCAGCAGGTCGGTGCGGATCAGCCTGATATCGATCGGCGCCAGCGTCAGCGTCTCGAAACCGTGCATGGCGATGTCGCCGCCCTCGACCTGTTCAGCCGGTGTCACCAGGATCAGGTTCTCGATGCGGATGCCGTAGGAGCCTTCCTTGTAATAGCCGGGCTCGTTGGAGAGCATCATGCCGGCCAGCAGCTTTTCGGTGCCGGTGCGGGCGATGCGCTGCGGCCCTTCATGCACGGCCAGATACGAGCCGACACCATGGCCGGTGCCATGGGCAAAGTCGCAGCCATGCTTCCACAGCGCCATGCGCGCCACCGCGTCGATTTCCGAGCCGCGCGTGCCGGCGGGAAAGCGCAGCGTCGAAATGCCGATCATGCCCTTCAGCACCAGCGTAAAGCGCTCGCGCATCTCCTCGGTCGGCTGGCCGATCGGCACCGTGCGGGTGATATCGGTGGTGCCGTCCTGATACTGGGCGCCGGAATCGAGCAGGAACAGCTCGCCCTTTGCCAGCTCGCGGTTGGTGGCGCGCGACACGCGGTAGTGCATGATGGCGCCGTTCGGACCGCTGCCGGAAATGGTGTCGAAGGAGACATCGCGCAGCGGCATCTGCGTTTCCTCGCCGGTCTGCCGGCGCACCTCCTCCAGCTTGGTGACAACGGTTATTTCGTCGAGCGTGCCCGGCTTCTGCCGTTCCAGCCAGCACAGCAGTTTCGCCACCGCCGCCCCGTCTCGGCGGTGCGCGGCGCGGCTGCCGGCGATTTCCGCCTGGTTCTTGGTGGCGCGCGGAATGCGGGCGGGATCGGCCGCTGAAACAAATGCGCCGCCATTGTCCTCGACCAGCATTCTCAGCTTCTCCGCCGCCAGCACCGGGTCGAGCGCGATCTTGGCGCCGCCCTTGGCAAGGGTAACGACCGCCGCCTCGAATTCGCCGGGCTCGTGCAGATCGGCGAGTTGGGTGAGATAGGCGGCGACCGTGCGCGAAAACTTGCGCTGGTCCATGAACAGCTGGTGCTTGCCGTCGGCGGCAAGGATCGCGAAGCCGAGCGCCAGCGGCGTGTGCGGCACGTCACCGCCACGGATGTTGAAGGCCCAGGCGATCGAGGAGGGGTCGGTGAGCACGGCGTGCGTCGCGCCCTCCTTGCCGATTGCCGCCGCCAGCCGCGCCAGCTTGTCCTTGGCGAGTTCCCCGGCAAAGCCGATCGGGTGGATTTCGACCGGCGCCACGGGCGGCGCCGGCTGATCCTTCCAGATGATGTCGATCGGGTTCCTGTCGAGCGGCACCAGCGTCGCGCCGGATTGCTCGGCCGAGGTTTTCAGCGCCTTGACCTCAGCGATCGTGTGCAGCCACGGGTCGAAGCCAAGCCTGGCGCCCTTGCCGAGATTGTCCTTGATCCAGGAGGCCGGCGGGTTGTCGACGAGACTCTCGATCGCAAAAATGTCGAGATCGACCTCGTGGCGCACTTGCAAGGTATAGCGGCCATCGACGAACATGAAGGCGCGGTCACGCTGCACAAGTGCTACGCCGGCCGAGCCGCTGAATCCGGTCAACCATTTCAGCCGCGCCGAGCGATCGGCGACATACTCGCCCTGGTGCTCGTCGGCGCGCGGCACCAGGAAACCGTCGAGGCCATTATCCGCCAGCCATCGCCGCAGCAACGTCACGCGCGGCTTGCCGACGCTGGGGTCGCCTGCGGAATCGAAGGTCTGGAACATGGTATGCCTCCTGTATCGGGCGCGACCGTAGCGCATGACCCGGAAAACCGGAATCGATTTTCGCCAATCGCAACAGGCTCGGATTGGTCCAAAGCGCGTTGCGTCTCAGTGCTTGAGGTGGATCGTCACCCAGCCTTCGCGGTGCAAGGTCCTGACATGCCGAAAATTCTGGCCGACATAGGCCGAGATCACCGCATTGCACTGGCGCTCGAGGATGCCGGACAGCACGATCGAGCCGCCGAGGCTGATGTGCCTGGCCATCTCAGGCGCCAGCCGCATCAGCGGCCGCGCCAATATGTTGGCGACGATGAGGTCGAAAGGCGCGCGCTTGCCGAAGATCGGGTGGTGGAAGCCGGGCGCCGTCACCGTTTCGACCAGCGCCTTGACGTGGTTGAGGCGGGCGTTGGCGGCGGCGACCCTGACGGCGATCGGATCGATGTCGGTCGCCAGCACCGGAATATGCGCCAGTTTGGCGACGGCGATCGCCAGCACCGCGCTGCCGGTGCCGAGGTCGAGGGCATTCCTGGGACGTTCGCGGCGCACGACCCGCTCCAGCATTTCGAGGCAGCCGGCCGTGGTGCCGTGATGGCCGGTGCCGAAGGCAAGGCCGGCCTCGATCTCGATGGCCAGTTCGCCGCTGTGGCGCTTCCTGCGGTCATGCGCGCCATGGACGAAGAAACGTCCGGCGCGCACCGGCTTCAGTCCCTCCAGCGAGCGCGCCACCCAATCGATGTCGGGCAGAACCTCGCGCTCGATCGGCTTCGACAGGGACAGTCCGGCGAGGCTGTCCCTTAGCCGCGCCTCAACCGCGTCGACATTGCCGTCGGTGTAGAGCGAAACCTCATAGATGTCGCGGTCTTCATCGACTTCGAGCACGGCGATCGGCAGGCCTTCATCCTCGAAAGCCGGTTCGAGCGCGGCAAAGATGCGGTCGGCCTCGATCTTCCCAGCGATGAAGTGGAGCCTGGTCTGACCCATCAGCTGGTCTCTTGTTTGAGCATGATCTCTGGACAACACTTTTCTGTCCGAGAAAACCGGATTCCACATTTCGGGATCATGCCTAGCCTGCCGCCAGCCGCTTCAGCTTGGCGATCGCGGTATCGGCGCTTTCGCCATAGGCTATGGTGCCCGAAAACTCGCCCTTGGCGTTGAGCAGCAGCGCGGAGGCGGTGTGGTCCATCGTGTAATCGCCGTCGCCGGTGTCGACCTTCTTCCAGTAGATGTTGAAGGACTTCGCCATCGCGTGCACCTTGTCGGGATCGCCCGATATGCCGACGATGCGGTCGGAGAAATTGCTGACGTAAGTGTTCATCACCGGCGGCGTGTCGCGCTCTGGATCGACGGTAACGAAGTAGGCGTTGAGGTTCTTGCCGTCGTCGCCCAGCGTCTTCAGCCAGCCGGCCATTTCGAACAAAGTGGTCGGGCAGACTTCCGGGCAATGGGTGAAGCCGAAGAAGACGATGCTGGGTTTTCCCCGGAAGGCGGCTTCGGTGATTGGCGCGCCTTTCTGGTCGACCAGCGTGAATGGCGCACCATACGGCTCGCCACCATAATGGCCGCGATAGAAGTCAAAGGTGAGCCAGCCGATGCCCGCCGCCATCAGAACCAGAATGCCGACCAGAATTGAACGCATCATCAGGAAGTGTCCGTCGCAGAAATCGAGCGCCGGATCGGCGCTCCTGTTGGCGAGCAGTCTTAGCCGGTCGCAGGGAGCAAGGCAAAGATGCCGCGTTGCCGCAACCGGGCTGGACGCTACCTTGCAAACAGCTGGCCCTTATCCCACCTGAGACCGGCAAACCGAACCTGAGGAGGCTCCCTTGCAAAGACGGACTGGGCAGAGACGGATTGGGCAGAAACTGATCGGCGGCGCGCTGGCCGCATGCATTGCCCTTGGCGCCGGTGCCGCCGCGGCAGAGGAGGTCGGCAAGGTCGGCGTCGATTGGGTCGGCAACGACATCATCGTCGAGGCGATCAAGGACCCCAAGATCGACGGCGTGACCTGCCATGTCTCCTATTTCGACCGCAGCGTCATCGACCGCTTGCACAAGGGCAACTGGTTCGAGGATCCGTCTGATTCCTCGATCTCCTGCCGCCAGACCGGGCCGATCACCATCGGCGACATCGACATGAGCGAAGGCGGCGAAGAGGTGTTCAAGCAAGGCATCAGCCTGATCTGGAAGAAGCAGGTGGTGAACCGCATCTACGACAAGAAGAACGAGACGCTGATCTATCTCTCGCATTCGCGCCAGGTGCAGGACGGCTCGGCGAAAATGTCGGTGACGACCGTGCCGCTGTTCGGCCAGAACGTGGTGTGGACCGGCGGCAAGCCGAAATAGCCGGTCGGAGCCGACGCACGATCCCCCCGCCTGCGGGTCCGATCGCGACGCGACAATTGCTTCTGCAATTGCGCGGGGGTAAATCCGCCAGATGGACCGTACCGAAAACCTCGTCCTGAAAGATCCGGAGCCGCGCATCCATCCGACCGCGGAGCTGAAAGCGTGCAAGCTTGGCCGCTATGCCTCGATCGGCGAACGGGTGGTGCTGCGCGAGGTCAATGTCGGCGATTTCTCCTATTTCGAGCGCCACGCCGAGGCGATCTACACGACGATCGGAAAATTCTGCTCGATCGCCGCCAACAGCCGCATCAATGCGTTGGAGCATCCGATCGAGCGGATCACGCAGCACAAGCTCAGCTACCGGCCGAACGAGTATTTCCGCTGGCTGGGCGTCGACGCGGCGTTCCGCGCGCGGCGGCAGGTTAAGGCGGTCGGCATCGGCAATGATGTCTGGATCGGCCATGGCGCCGTCATCATGCCCGGCATCAGCATCGGGAATGGCGCGATCGTCGGCGCCAATTCGGTGGTGACGCGGAATGTACCGGCCTACACAATCGTCGCCGGCGTACCGGCGAAGCCGTTGCGCATGCGCTTTCCCTCCGAGATCGCGGCGCGGATCGAAAGCCTCGCCTGGTGGGACTGGCCGCCGGAGAAACTCGCCAAAGCGGTTCCCGACATGCAGGCCTTGCCGATTGAGGATTTCCTCGATCGCTGGGAGCAAGAGCATTCCTGAGAGCTCGCCGCGCGTGCGCGGTTTCATCGACTGGCTGGCCGAAATCCTGGCGCCAAAATTCTGAACGGCACGTGTCGGGAAGAGTTCCGCCGGTCTGCGGCAACGCAACGCACCCCTTCCGCCATGCGGGGGTGGCGCAGCGGAAGGGGCTTGGAGACAAATCCGCGTGAAGCGGACGGAACAGGTTTTTTGGCCTGCATGGTGACTAATGGCAACAAACCGATAAGGCGGCTTTTCACGGCGCTGCGCCTTTGGCGTGCATACAATTGCATCAGCGATGCCATCTGCGACAGGGAACCGGAAGCGGCTGCCGGTTGTTTATTGTTGGAGCGATGAATGCGGCCTTGGTCAGCTCATCGCGCTTTGACCCGTTGAGGATGTGAATGATCGAAAAGCTGTTTACCAGAATCGCCAACACCGTTTCGCACTTGGCGGGCCTGCCGCCGACTTTCATCGCCTGCTGCGCCATCGTTATCGTCTGGGCGGTAAGCGGGCCATTCTTCGGCTTTTCCGATACGTGGCAGCTCGTCATCAACACGGGAACGACGATCATCACCTTCCTGATGGTGTTCCTGATCCAGAACACCCAGAACCGCGACGGTGCCGCGGTTCAGGCCAAGCTCGACGAACTGATCCGCGTCAGCGAGGGCCACAATCATTTCATCGGCATCGAGCACCTGACCGAATCCGAGGTCGAGGAGATCAGAGACAAATGCGAGCGGGCGGCAAAACGCCATGACCACGAGCTCGCCGAACTCGCGGCCAAGAAGGCCGTCTCGCAAAAGCGCACCGCGAAAAAACGCGCGCCCGCCTGAGTCTCGGCTTTGGCTGAGTTCGACGATCAGTTTCCCATAAAGGCCGCGAAAGCGTCCTTATGGTCGGGGTGCCAGCGCGAGAGAGCAGGCCGGTTCTCGATGATGTCGCCGATCGCCCAGGCCATGCGCTTTTCATCGGTCGGCCGCATCACCTCATTGTCGGGGCACAGGATGTAGAAGTCCCCACGCGCCAGCGAAGCCAGCATGAAGTCGACCACCTGCTCGCCGGTCCAGGCGCCAGCCGGTTTTTCGACCGCTCCTTCGGTGAGGCCGGTGAAGGTGAAGCCGGGAATGAGAAGATGCGCCGCGACCTTCGCGCCCGGCTCGTTGCGCAATGCGTGCGCCAGGCCTTCGGTGAACGTCTTCAATGCCGATTTGGAGACGTTGTAGGCGAGATTGCCGGGTGGCGTGGTGATGCCTTGCTTGGAGCCGGTGTTGATGATCAGGCCCGGCTCTCCGGAGGCCAGCATGGCCGGCGCAAAGGCCTCGACGCCATGTACGACGCCCCAGAAATTGATGTCGATCAGCCGCTTCCAGGCGTCGCCGTTCTGCCACGGTTTTCCCGGATTGTTGCCGACACCGGCATTGTTCATCAGCAGCGATGCGGCGCCGAAAGCGGCATGCGTCTTTTCCGCCAGCCGGTCGAGTTCGTCGGCCTTCGAGACGTCTGTGGCGACGGCAAGCACGGCATTCTCGCCGGCGATCGCGGCGACTGCCTGGCGGGCCGCATCGAGGCGCGCGCCGCCAATGTCGGCCAGCACCAGTCTCATGCCCATAGCCGCCAGCCTTTTGGCAGCGGCAAGCCCGATGCCGCTGGCGCCCCCGGTGATGACGGCGACGTTGCCTCGGCTGAGGGCGGGCAAAGCGGATTGGATTTCGGCGTCGGAGGTCATGATCTTTTTCCTAGGGTTCGGGTGGCGCCGAACTTAGCGCGGGACGCGCATCGTGCAAGGCCGTCCCGCGTGTTCGGGTTGACCGCATCAACGGCGGCTGTGCATGCTGCTGCCGAACAGGGAGACTGCCGATTGACCGACTGGGTTGCGATCCTGAAGGAGCAGACCGCCACCGGCGACCAGATGGGCCGCGAGGTGCCGCAGATGCTTGCCAATCCGGACATAAGCGAAGCGCAGGTGAAGACCTTGTTTTCGGCACTCGAAAAACAGGCCGAGTTCGTCGAGAAATTGCGCATGGCGCTGGAAAAATTCGGCCATGATTTTTCGATCATCAAGGCGGCCGAGCGACTGGAGGAGCGCTATGCCGACCTTGCGGCGTCGGTTGCCGAAAAGCTGAAGGCGATGCGCAAGTAGAGACGTGCTACGCTACTTTTCCAGCACCCGCGAAAAACGCGTGTCCGGCACGAACCAGACGGCGGCCACCAGCACGAAGATCGCAACGCCGATCCATTGGTTGACGAAGGCAAGCGGGACGGCTGCGGCGTAGAGGGCCACCGAGATCTTGCCCTTGCGGTCATTGCCCAGCGCCTTGGCGAAGGCGGTGTCGTTGCCGTGCAAATGGTGCAGCTTGGTGGCGAGAAAGGTGTAGGCGACCGCGCACAGCACCAGGTCGATGCCATAGACCGCGACGGGGACGGGCGCGAAATGGTTCTCGCCCATGAAGGCCGTCGTTGCCGGCATCAGCGACAACCAGAACAGAAGGTTGAGGTTGGCCACAGCACGCGGCCGTCGACCCTTTGGACGGTGTGGAACATGTTGTGCAGATTGTTCCAGTAGATGCCGACATTGATGAACGACAAGACATAGCTGAAAAAGATCGGCCACAGCGGCAGAAGCGCTGAAAAATCCTGGCCATGCGGCACTTTCAGCTCCAGCACCATGATGGTGATGATGATGGCGACCACCCCATCGGTGAATGCCTCGACTCTACCTTTTCCCATGGATTCTCCCTCTCGATGGAAAGACGTTAAGCGAGGACTTCGGGCAAGACCATCCTGACAAGGTTGTCAGGATGAAGTTCGGCGCGTGGAACGGCCATCCTTACATGGACGTTGGGGCGCAATTGGGCGTTGGGCGATTGGCCGGAGGTTGCCATGACCAGCTATGCCGAGACCACGACGCGCGACAACGGACTCGATGGCCGGCCCGCGATGGCCGCGGTTGCCGCCATGATCGCCGCGCTGTTCGCCGGCAGCACGGTGCTGACGCCGCTTTACGTCATCTACAAGCAGGCCTTCGGTTTCTCGCAGATCACGCTGACGCTGGTCTACGCCGTCTATGTCGTCGGCAATCTCGGCGCATTGCTGATGTTCGGGCGCTTGTCCGACGGCATTGGCCGCCGTCCTGCGGCGCTGGCGTCGATGGCCATAGCGGTGGTCAGCGCGGTGGTGTTCCTGCTGGCCGAGAATGTCGCATGGCTCGATGTCGCCCGCATATTGAGCGGCCTTGGCATCGGCGTCGGCGCGGGAACCGGCACGGCCTGGCTTGCCGAGTTGATCGAGGGTAAGGACAAATCGCGCGCGGCAATCATCGCCACCAGCACCAACTTCGTTGGCCTTGGCCTCGGCGCGCTGGCATCGGGCCTGCTCGCCGAATATGCGCCCTGGCCGTTGAGACTAACGTTTGCGGTCTATCTTGCCTTGCTCGTGGTGGTGACGCTGTTGATCTGGCGCACCAGGGAAACCGTTTCGCGGCCGGGAAGGTTGGCCGATGTTTCGCTGCGGCCGCGGCTGTCGGTGCCCGCTGATATCCGCGCCGCTTTCGTGGCGCCGGCCGTCACCGGCTTCGGCGCCATGGCGCTGGTCGGCTTCTATGCAGCCCTGGCGCCGAGCATCCTGGCGCAGCAGCTGCATGTGGCCAACCATGCCGAGGCTGGCGGGCTGTTCTTTGAACTGTCGATCGTTGCGGCCGCGACCATTCTGGCCACGACCCGACTGTCCAGTCGCGCCGGCATGCTGGCCGCGCTGGCGCTGATGATCCCGGCCGTAGGGCTGATGGTTGCTGCTCAGTTTTTCGCGTCGATGTCCCTGATGGTTGCCGCCACCGCTGTGTGCGGCGTGGCGGCGGCGCTCGGCTATCGCGGCGGCCTGCAGGTGGTGAACCAGATCGCACCTGCCGAGCGTCGCGCCGAATTGGTGTCGGCGTTCTTCATCTGCTGCTTCTGCGGCAATGCGCTGCCGGTGATCGGCATTGGGCTGCTGTCGAGTTGGGCCACTCCGACGACGGCAAGCCTGGCCTTCGCCGGCATGATCACGCTGTTCTCTGTCGTAGCGCTGGGGTTCGGCGTCAAATACGCGCGCTGAGCCTCACCCGCTTGGCGTCCCGGGCGCCATGTTTGCCCGTCCGCGCGGGATGCCGAGGCCGGTGTCGGGCGGCTCGCCGGCGGCCGGCCGGTCCTCGATCATGTGCATGGTGCGCCAGCGGCCGAAGCGATAATAGGCGGCGGCCAGCACCAGCGAGGTGATCGATCCCGCCGGAAAACTCCACCACAGCGCTTCCTCGCCGATGTAGCTCCTGAAGAAGTAGGCAAAGCCGGTACGCACGACCATCACGGAAATCACCAGAATGATCAGCGGCGGCATCACGGCACCGGTGGCGCGCACGGTCGCGAACAGCACGATGGTGACGCCGAACAGGATGAACGACCAGGACGCCACCTTGTTGATGTGGGCTGCAATGTCGATTGCGGTGCTGTCCCCGCTAAGGAACAGGCCGAGTACCGGCCTGTCGAAGAAGAACAGCAGCGCCACCAGGGCGCCGGTGAGCACCAGGTTGAAGCCGACGCCGGACGCCGCGATGCGACCGATGCGGTCCCACCGCCCTGCGCCGACATTCTGGGCCGCCATCGACGAGACTGCGGCGCCGATCGCCAGTGCAGGCATCTGGATATAGGTCCACAGCTGCGCCGCGATGCCGTAGGCGGCGGCGACCTGCGAGCCGTAGGAGTTGACGATGCCCATCACGGTCAGCGCCGCCGCCGAAATGACGATCATCTGCAGGCCCATCGGCACGCCCTTGAAGACGACGATCCTGAGCAGCGCCGGATCCGGCCGCAGCAGAGCGAGGTTCGCGCCGGCGAGCCGCAACGGATGCTTTCTGGCATAAAGCACGACGAGGATGGCGATCACGCTCACCGTCTGGCCGATCAGCGTCGAGGTGGCGGAGCCGGCGATGCCGAGCTCGGGGAAGGGGCCGATTCCGCGAATGAGCAGCGGATTGAGGATGATGTCGAGCACGACGGCGAGCGCCATGAAGAAAAATGGCGTGCGCGAATCACCCGCACCGCGCAGCACCGTCATGACGAAGGACAGAAGATTCATCATCGGCACGGCGACGAAGATGATGCGCAGATAGGAGCGCGCCAGCGGCAGCGCATCGGGCGGGGTGCCCAGTGTGTTGAGGATAGCGTCGACCCAGATCCAGCCGCAGACGGCGAAGATAGCCGAGACGAGGAAGAAGAAGCTGGCGCTGGTGCCGACGATGCGCCGCGCCTCGGGCAGGTCGCGGGCGCCGACCGATTGCGCCACCAGGATGGTGGCGGCCATGCCGATGCCGAACACGGTGCCAAGAATCAGGAACAGCACCAGATTGGCGTTTGAGGTCGCCGTCAGCGCCGATTCACCGAGGAAGCGGCCGACCCAGACGGCGTTGATCGAACCGTTGAGCGACTGCAGCACATTGGAACCGAGCACCGGAAGCGCGAACAACAGCAGCGTGCGAGGGATTGGGCCGCTGGTGAGATCGCCGGTGCGCCGGCGCGGTAGTATTTTTTCGTCCATGGGCTGTTCGGCGAAGGTTCATCTCAAAGTCCGCCCGGCAATGATCGCCGATTTAACGGACAAGGTCGATGCGGCATTGGAACATCACGCTTAACGCGGCTGAGGCGATCAGGTTCTCAAAGCTTGCGTGATGGGCTATGGGTCATCGCCGCGAGGGGCCGCAAACCGGGGGGATCATGTCCGACAATCCATTATTTTCTGAGCGCCTGAATAGGCGCGCGTTTCTGGGAGCATCCACTTTGGGTGCCGCTGCCATGGCACTTTCGGCCTGCACAACCACTGATGTGGCAGTACCGCCGACGCCGGCGCCGGCACCCGCACCCGAGCCCGCTTTCGGCGATGCCGCCACCATGTATTCGGCGCGCGTCGATGAGGGCTTTTCGTTGCCGGCAATCCCCGTGGCCAAGCTCGATCCGAAATTCGTGCGCCAGATCGTGGACGATCCGACCGGCGAAAAACCCGGCACGATCGTCGTCGATACATCCGAGCATTTTCTCTATCTGGTGCGCGACGGCGGCAAGGCAATGCGCTATGGCGTCAGCCTCGGCAAGGCCGGGTTTGGCTGGACCGGCAGCGCCGTGATCCAGGCGCGCAAGAAATGGCCGGTGTGGACGCCGCCGCCGGAAATGATCCAGCGCCGGCCGGAACTGGCGAAATACAAGGACGGCATGCCGCCCGGACCGCAGAGCCCGCTCGGCGCGCGCGCGCTCTATCTGTTCCGCGACGGCAAGGACACGATGTACCGGCTGCACGGCACGCCGGAATGGGATTCCATCGGCAAGAACGCGTCGTCGGGCTGCGTGCGCTTCATGAACCAGGACATTATCGACCTCTACAGCCGGGTCAACGGCGTAGCCCAGGTCTATGTGCGCCCGAACCTGTCGGCCGCAGGCAAGATCATGGCCGTGTCGAGCCGGACCGCCGAGCCGATCGATGCCGGCGTGCCAAGGGATGCGGAGATTTTGAAATAGGTGCCTTCACGGCATCGCTGATCGCCGACAGACGTTTAGAGGCGGACGCGCCGGGCGCGTCCGCCTTTCCGTAAACGGCTACTTCTTGGCGAGGCCCGGAAGCGTGACCTGATAGACCAGGAACATGGTGTCGACATCGGCGCCGTCGTCGGCCTTGTAGGGCGCGCCGACCTGAAAACCGTCCTGGGTGAGAAAGTCGTTATCGTTGCCGACGAACAGGAAATAGTCGTCGGGCAGCGCCGGCTCGAGCAGGCTGACCACAGACATTGCTTCCCACTTCTCCGAGAGATTGTTCTTGTCGTTCGGCTTGCCGTCATGCAGGCCGAAACGGCCGAGTTCCTTGTTGTCGTTGATGTCAATGAACGGCGTCAGCTTGGCCGGGGTCACCGAGGGGTCGAGCACGCCCTTGGGCGCCAGCGGCTTGTCGGCGGCATCGAAGGCGCCGCCGGCAATGTCGGTGGCGCCAGAGACGTCGACGACGAAAATCTGGCGCAGCAGCGAAGTATCGCCCTTCACCCCCTGGCCGTTTCCGCTGTCGCGCGCCAGCATCAGGAAGGTCTTGTCGGACAGCGCCACGATTTCGCTCTGCGCGGCGACCTTGGTCTTGTCCTTGGCGTCCTTGAACACCGGCAGCGGCACGGCATATTCATGCACCAGCTTGAGATGGGCCGGGTCGGAGGCGTCGTAGACCAGCGCGCGGGTGTTCTGGCGCGTCGCGGGCGAATCGCCGCCATCCTGGCGGGGCGCCGACTGCAGCATAGTGATCAGCGACTTGCCGTCCGGCGTCAGCGCCATGCCTTCGAGGCCTTGATTGTTCTGGCGGCCGGTTTCGGGATCCTTCGGATCGGGTTCGGCTGCACCGGGGCCCGGATTGTCGGAGGCGAAGTTCGGCGCGCCCTTGCGCATCGGCACCAAAGCGGCGGGCGGCTGCGTTGCCGACAACAGATGGCCGTCGGCCGAGAAGCGGTAGATGTTGGGGCCGTATTCGTCAGAGATGAACATGGTGCCGTCGGGCAGCCGCGCGATCGCCTCATTGTCGAGCGCCAGCTTGCCATTGGCCTCGGGCAGGATCGGCAGGTCGCCATTGGCCGCGCGCACGCCGTTGAGCGGATCGAGGCCGGTGGCGTCAGCGCCCTTGTCGTCGGTGAGGAGCAGGGAATCGGCAAGCGTCGCCTTGACGCCTGTCTGTTCCTGGCCGGAGGTGGGCGTGGCGCCCAGTGCGGTCGGCGTGAATTCGATATGAATAGTGTTGAGGCGCGGCCGGTAATCGGTGGTGCCGACGACATTGTAGCCACGGTCCGGCAGCAACCAGAGCGAGCCCTTGTAGCCGTCCGCGCCACGGGTCCAGCTTGCGGCGTCGATGGACATGCCGGAGCCGGAGCCGAAGGTCTCGCCGAACTTGTCCTTCTGATCGGCCGGGATGCGGCCGACGCCGACCAGGCCCTTGTTGACGAAGCCGCCAACGGTGGCGGTGCTGTCGGCAAGGGCAGAGGTCAGGGCGGTAAACAGCGCCAGCGCGGCGCCGAGCGACACGGTTCGGTGCGAGATTTTCATGGAGATCCTTTTTGTGACAAGCCTTGAGCGGCGCAAAGGGGCCACCGCATCGCATCGACGATGTCGCCCTCTCGCAAAGCGGTCTAGGACGCGAACATGATACTTGCGTGACAGAGAGGGCCTCTTCCTTGTCCCTTGTAGGAGAGGGAAGAGCGCAATGATCAATCGCTGTCGCGGGCGATCAGTTCCAGCGGCCAGACTTCGCGGATGATGCGCGGACCTTCCGGGCCGGCAAAGGCGGGAAGCGAGGCCAGCAGCATTTCGGCCAGCCGCCGGCCCATCGGCTCCAGCGACGGACGGAAGGCGGTCAGCGCCGGCGAGAAATAACGGCAGAGCGGCGTGTCGACGATGACGATCACCGCGATGTCGTGGCCGGGCCTGATGCCCATCTCGGCCAGTGCCTTGCAGCCGCCGAGCGCCATTGCGTCATTGTTGAAGATGATGGCTGTGGGCCGGTCCTTGGAGAGCATCACGCGCGGCGTCACCTGGTAGCCTCCGGCCTCGTTGATGAAGCCGTCGGCGATCAGGCCGGGGTCGACTTCGATGCCATGCCGCCCCAGCGCCTTGCGGTAGCCGTCGAGGAACAGGTAGCCGAAGTTGAGATCCAGCGAAGGGCGGATGGCGGCAATGCGGCGGTGGCCGCGCGCGACCAGCCGGTCGACGGCTTCATCACCCGCCCTCTCGAAATCGATATCGAGCGAAGGATAGGTGTCGTCGCCGGATTGACTTCGGCCAAGCGTGGCGAAGGGAAAGCCAGCCTTGCTGAGATAGTCGATCCGATCGTCTTCCCGCCGTGTGTTGGCCAACACGACCGCGTCGGCTCGGCGCGTCTCAACCACGCGGCGCAGCCTCTCCTGCTGATATTGGCCGGGCTCGCCCATGACGACCATCAGATCCAGGTCATCCTCGGCCAGTCGGCCCTGCAGACCGATCAGGAACGGGATGAAGAACGGTTCGCCATATTGCTGGTCGCCCGGATGCGGCTGCAGCATGAAGGCGATCGAATGGGTGGTGCCTTGCCGCAGGCTGCGGCCGGACTGGTTGGGCGAATAGTTCAATTGCTTGGCGGCGGCGAGCACGCGCTGGCGGGTGTCGGCATTGACGTCGGCGCGGCCGTTCAGCGCCCGCGACACGGTGCCGATCGAAATGTTCAGGTGACGCGCAAGGTCATGGATGCTGGACGCCAAGGACAGTTCTCCCCCTGTCTTGGCTAGCACCGGCTGCCGCCCAGGCCAAGGCTTCGGGATGATTTTCGCTGGCAGCCGATTGACATTCTACGCCATCGGGTGTGTTCTCGTAAACGTTTACGGAGAAACGTTTACGGTGATGCCGGAAATGCCGTGACATTCGGTCTGGAGGGACCGGACGGGAGGAATGCCGGATGATGAATGCCGTCCTCGTCGGCTGTGGTGCGATGAGCAAGGCCTGGCTCGATGCCGCGAGGCAGATCGACGGGCTGGCCATTGTCGGCCTTGTCGATCTCGACGCCGAACGGGCGAAGGCGAGGGTGCACGAATACGGGCTCGACGGCGCGGTAATCGGCACCAGCCTCGACGCGGTGCTCGACCAGACCAGGCCCGACGCGGTGTTCGATGTCGTGGTTCCAGCCGCCCGGCGTGATGTCGCCTTTGCCGCCTTTGCCCATAATTGCCATCTGCTGACGGAAAAGCCGCTGGCCGATACTCCGGAAAATGCGCGCGCCATCGTCGATGCGGCGCGTAACGCGGGGCGCGTCCATGCGGTCGTGCAGAACCGCCGCTATGTCGCCAATGTCCGGCGCATCAGGCGGTTTCTCGATTCCGGCGCCATCGGCAAGCCAACCAGCATCCATGCCGACTTCTTCGTCGCGCCGCATTTCGGCGGCTTTCGCGAGGAGATGGCCCATGTGCTCTTGCTCGACATGGCGATCCACACATTCGACGCCGCCCGCTACATGGTCGCAGGCGATCCCGCCGGTGTTTTTTGCCAGGAATGGGAGCCGGCCAATTCCTGGTACCGGCAGGGATCGTCGGCCAGCGCTATCTTCGATCTCGGTGGCGGCAAGCGCTTCACCTATGCAGGCTCCTGGTGCGCGGCGGGCTTCCGCACCAGTTGGGAGAGCACATGGCGCATCGTCGCCGAGCACGGCAGCCTGCTCTGGGACGGCGAGGACGGGCTGAAGGCCGAGGTTGTGTTGTCGGTCCGCGACGGCCTGTTCGACCTGACCCAGCCCATCATCGTGCCGCCGCTCGATCCCGCCGACCGCATCGGCGGTCATCTCGGCGTCATCAAGGATTTCATCCACGCCATCGAGACCGGTAGCGAGCCGGAAACCCGTGGCAGCGACAACATCAAAAGCCTGGCCATGGTTTTCGGCGCCATCGAAAGCGCCGAGACCGGACGGCGCGTCGCAATCACACAGGAAGCATCATGATGCCAAACCCGCTTCTCGACATCCGGATCGGCACCATGGTGCGGGCCAATCTCGAAGACCCGGCCGCCTACATCAAAGAGATTCTGCCGCTCGGCTTCGAGAGCATCCAGCCCTTCTTCTGGCAGACGCTGGGCGGCAAGGACTTGCCCCGGCTCGCCGGTGAGATTGGCGAGGCGATCGGCGATGCCGATGTCGCCGTGTCGTCGATCGGCGTGTTCGGCAATCCGCTGGAGGACGGCGAGGTCGATCGCGGCGTGCTCGCGGCCTGGGAAACCGTCATCGACAATGCGCATCTGTTCGGCGCCTCGACGGTCAGCGGCTTCACCGGCCGCCTGCGCGGCAAGAAGCTGACCGACAGCCTGCCGCGCTTCCGTGAGGTCTGGGGGCCGCTGGCCAAACGCGCTGCCGACAAGGGCGTGCGCATTGCCTTCGAAAATTGCGCCATGGACGGCAACTGGGCCGCCGGCGACTGGAACATCGCCCACAATCCGGACGCCTGGGAGCTGATGTTCAACGAATTGCCCGACGAGAATCTCGGCCTGGAATGGGAGCCCTGCCATCAGCTTGTCTACCTCATCGACCCGATGCCGCAGATCCGCAACTGGGCGCCGCGCATCTTCCATGTCCACGGCAAGGACGCGACGGTGCGCTGGGATGTGATCCGCGAGCACGGCGTGTTCGGCAAGCTGCCCTTCGTGCAGATGCGCACACCCGGGTTTGGCGACAGCGACTGGACGCGGGTGATCAGCGAATTGCGGCTGGCCGGCTACAAGGGCGCTATCGACATCGAAGGGTGGCACGACCCGGTCTATCGCGGCGACCTCGAAATCACAGGTCAGGTGCGCGGGCTGGAATACCTCAAGCAATGCCGCGGAGGAGCGACCTATCTGCCGAACCCGGCGTGATTGAGGGCCGGTGGGAGGAGCCGGCCGGACAGATTGCCAAGCACTGCCGACAAGCACTGCCGAGAAGCGACTGACGAAACCCCTCGGCTCACCGAGGACAAAAGGGAGGAACGTGCATGAGCATCGCAATGAGAACGACACTTCTGCGCTCGACCGTCGTGGCCGCCGCCACGGCGCTGTGTGCTGCCATCTCCACTCTGCCGGCGCAGGCGCTCGACGCCCAGTGGTGCAAGGATGTCCACATCCGCTTCTTCGTCGGCGGCGCCGAGGGCGACGCTTTCGGCACCATCGTCTACAATGGCGCCAAGCAGGCGGCGTCCGATCTCGGACCCAAGGTCGACTACATCTTCTCGCAGTGGGACGTCGAGAAGATGGTTCAGCAATTGCGCGAGGCCGTCGCCGTGAAGCCCAACGGCATTGCCATGATGGGCCATCCCGGCGACGCCGCGATCATGCCGCTGGCCGAACAGGCGCACAAGGACGGCATCAAGATGATGTACCAGAACGTGCCGGTGCCGACGGTGGTGGCTGCGTTCGGCGGCGGCTATGTCGGCGCCCAGCAGGAGCAGCAGGGCCGCGCGCTCGGCGTCGAAGCGTTCAAGCTCGGCAATCTCAAGTCCGGCGACAAGGCGATCATGATCGGCCCGTTCGAGAACGAGGCCCGCGGCGCGCGCGAGCGCGGCACGGTGGCAGCACTCAAGGAAGCCGGCGTCGAGGTCATCCAGCTGTCGTCGCCGCCGAGCGGCGAATGGGCGTCCGACCCCAATCTGGCGATACCGGTGATCACCGCGGCCCTGCTCAACAATCCCGACGTCAAGGCGGTCGGCTATCCCGGCGGCCAGATGCTGGGCAACGTCGCCACCTACATGCAGGCGGCAGGACGCAAGCCCGGCGACATCTTCAACTTCGGCTTCGATACCAGCCCGCAGATCGTCGAGGCGTTCAAGGGCGGCTGGGTGCAGCTGACGGCTGATCAGCAGCCGTTTCTGCAAGGCTATCTGCCGATCCTCAGCCTTTGCCAGCAGGTGGTGCTGGGCCTGGCGCCGATGAATGTCGACACCGGGGCGGGCTTCGTCACGCCGCAGAATTACGAGATCGTCGCCGAGCTCGCCAAGCAGGCGCTGCGCTGACCTCCCAAGCCGCCGGCTGGGCGCAAGCCCGGCCGGCAGGACCGCCGGCACCAGGCCGGGATGATACCACAGGAGCGAGGATCGCCATGGCCGAACGCATCATCGAACTGCGCGACATCAGCAAATCCTATGGCCAGGTCTATGCGCTGGGCGGGGTCAATCTCTCGGTCGACCGCGGCGAGGTGGTTGGCTTGATCGGTGACAATGGCGCCGGCAAATCGACGCTGATCAAGATTCTGTCCGGCGTCGTCAAGCCGACCAGCGGCGAGATCCTGGTGCGCGGCAAGCCGGTGACCGGCTGGAGTGCGGCGCGCTCGCGCGACGCCGGCATCGAGACGGTCTTCCAGGACCGGGCGCTGGCCGTGCAGCAGACCATCGTGCGCAACATCTTCATGGGCCGCGAACTCACCGGCTTCATGGGCTTTCTGAAGGTCAATAAAGAGATAGAGGAGGCGAGCCGGCTGATGCGCGAGATCGGCTTCACCTCGAAGGTGTTCACGCCGCATTCCATCGTCGGCCAGCTCTCCGGCGGCGAACGCCAGGGCGTGGCGATCGCGCGCGCCATCTACAAGCAGGCGGAGCTGATCATCCTCGACGAGCCGACGACGGCGCTGTCGCTCACCGAGACCGCCAAGGTCTTCCATTTCGTGCGCCAGGTGCGGGCGAGCGGCCGTTCGATCCTGTTCATCGGCCACAACATCCATCACGTCTTCGACATTGCCGACCGCTTCGTTGTGATTGACCGCGGCAAGGTGGCGCTGACCGCCGATCGCACCGAGGTCAAGTCGGCCGAAGAGCTGATCAACTTCATGGAAGACGTTGCGCATCCCGGCGGATTGCCGGGGCTGCACGAGGCCGGCGACGCGGAGAGGGCAGTACGATGAGCAAGACCATGGAACCCGATCTGCAGAGCCCTCTCGGCGGCAAGGCAGCCCGGCCTGAGTGGAAGCATCCGTCCGACCATTGGCTGCGCGGTTTCGTCATCGACAACCGCGCAGCGCTCGGCACGCTCGCCGTGTTCATCATCATGATGGCGGCGTTCCTGATCGCCAACCCGACCGTGTTCACCACCTGGTATCTCTACAGATCCGTGCTGACCACGCTGCCCGTTGCGCTGTTCGTGGTGGTGCCGCTGGTCTTCGTCGTCACTTGCGGCGAGATCGACCTGTCGTTTCCCGCAACCATGGGCTTTGCCTCCTGGGTGTTCGCGCTGGTGGTGCAGGCCGGCTACGATCCGTTTCTCGGCATCGCAGCGGCGATTCTCACCGGCACGCTGCTCGGCTTTCTCGTCGGATCCCTGGTCGTTTATGGCGGGCTGTCGTCGCTGATCGCCACCCTCGGCATGAATTTCCTGCTGCGGGGACTGATCCAGATCATCAACGAGGGCAGATCGACGGCATTGACCGGTCTCAGCGACAGCTGGGCGTACACCATCTTCTCCGGTCAGGTGTGGGGTTTTCCGGTACAGGTCTTCTGGGCACTCGCCTTCGTCATTTTGTCGGCAATGCTCTACAACCGGCACCGCTTCGGCGCGCAGGTGAGGGTCGTCGGCGACAACCCCGACAGCGCCCAGCAGATGGGCATCGACGTCAAGCGTGTGCGGGTGAAAGTGTTCATCTTCACCGGCATCGGGGCCGCGATCGCCGGCACGTTTTCGGTGATGATCAACTTCACCTGGTGGCCGACCGCGGGCGACGGCTATCTCTTGCCGGTGCTGGCTTCGGTGTTCGTCGGCGGCACGCCGACCTGGGGCGGCATCGGTACGGTCGCCGGTGGAGCGATCGGCGCGGTCACCGTGTCGTTCATCCAGACCGGCGTCGTGGCGGCGGGCTTGAGCGGCTTCTACGTGCAGTTCTTCAACGGGCTGATCATCATCCTGTCGCTGCTGGGGCATAAGTGGAACCAGGCAAGGTATAGGTGAGGGGGCTAATTGACGGGGACGCTCATGTTGCGGACCGCATGCCCCGACGATTGGGCAGACGCCCGTCGCTTCGTCATTCTAGGGCGGAGCAGGAGCGAAGCTCCGTCGCGTAGGCCCTGGAATCCATTCCGTGACCTTGGCCGTGGAGTGCCGCGGCGCAGAATTCTGCACCGTGGCAACGCGTTGAAGACGCGGCATGGATCCTCGGGTCTACACTGCGTCGCTGTGCTCCTTGCTCCGCCATAGGATGACGAACGCGTGGAGGGCTCCGCCGGGCCACAACAACGTGGTCGCTTGTAGGACAACAGGGCAAGCGGGCGCTCACACCGCCGCCACAAACCCGTCCAGCACGCGTTTCTGGCCGGCCTTGTCGAAGTCGATGGTCAGCTTGTTGCCTTCGATGTTGGAAATGTTGCCGTTGCCGAATTTCTGGTGGAAGACGCGGTCGCCGACGCTGAAGGGCGACGGCGTGTCGGCGACGGATTTGGCGACCAGTTCGCCGTCAATGGTGCGGCCTTTGACGCTGGTTCGGCCGGCGCCGTAGCCGGAGTCGGTCTCGCCATAGCCGATGCGCTCGACCTGGTGGCCGGAGCGCGAGCCCCAGTTGCGGTCGGTCGCCTCGGTGCGGTTGGCCTGCGCGCGCTGCCAGCCGGGCGTCGCATAGGTGTTGGAGAAGGCGCCGGAATTTTCCGCGCCGACATTGTCGAAGCGCGAGGCGCCGTAGGGGTTCTGCCGTCCTGCGCCCTGGCCGCCACGGCCCGACGCGAACGAACCGCCGCCATAGGTATTGCCGTAGCCGCCATAGGAGTTGCCGCTTTCGGCGACCTCGACATGGGCTTGCGGCAGTTCGTCCAGAAACCGCGACGGGATGGTCGACTGCCACAGGCCGTGGATGCGGCGGTTGGAGACGAACCACAGATGCAGGTTCTTCTTGGCCCGGGTCAGGCCGACATAGGCGAGACGGCGCTCTTCCTCCAGGCCGGAGCGGCCGCCTTCGTCCAGCGCGCGCTGGTGCGGAAACAGGCCTTCCTCCCAGCCGGGGAGGAACACGGTCTCGAATTCGAGGCCCTTGGCCGAATGCAGCGTCATGATGTTGACGGCGTCGAGCTCGGCGTTCTGCTCGGCGTCCATGACCAGAGCGACATGTTCGAGGAAGGAGCGCAGCGATTCATACTCCTCCATCGAGCGGATCAGCTCTTTCAGGTTTTCCAACCGGCCCGGCGCCTCGACCGAGCGGTCGTTCTTCCACATGTCGGTGTAGCCGCTCTCCTCCAGAATGGTCTCGGCGAGTTCGGTGTGCGGCGTGGTTTCCAGCGCCTTCTGCCAGCGCTCGAAATTGGCCGCCACTTCGCGCAAGGCCGCGCGGGGCTTGGGCTTCAATTCATCGCTTTCGGCGAGCTTGGAGGCTGCCTCCAGCATCGGGATGCGCAACGCACGCGACGTGTCGTGGATCTGCCGGATGGTGGCTTCACCCAAGCCGCGCTTGGGCACATTGACGATGCGCTCGAAGGCGAGGTCGTCGGCGCCTTGGGCGACGACGCGGAAAAAGGCCAGTGCATCGCGGATTTCCATGCGCTCGTAGAAGCGCGGGCCGCCGATGACGCGGTAGTTGATGCCGAGCGTGACGAAGCGGTCTTCGAATTCGCGCATCTGGAAGGAGGCGCGGACCAGGATGGCCATGTCGTTGAGGTTATGCTTGGCACGCTGGTAGGTCTCGATGGTCTCGCCGACGGCGCGGGCCTCCTCCTCGGAATCCCAGGCGGCGTGGACATGCACCTTCTCGTCGTCCTCGGCCACTTTTTCGGTGAACAGCGTCTTGCCGAAGCGGCCCTCATTGTGGGCGATGAGGTGCGAGGCGGTCCCGAGGATGTGCGCGGTCGAGCGATAGTTGCGCTCCAGCCGGATGATGGTGGCGCCCGGGAAATCCTTGTCGAAGCGCAGGATGTTGTCGACCTCGGCGCCGCGCCAGCCATAGATCGATTGGTCGTCGTCGCCGACGCAGCAAATGTTTACGGTGGCGCGGGTTTCGGCCGAAGAGCGCCCAATCTCCCCCCTTGTGGGGGAGATGTCGGCGGAGCCGACAGAGGGGGGCGCTGTCCCGCCGGCATTTGCATTTTGATTATCGGAGACGCCGCGATCTTTCGCGCCCCCCTCTGTCCTGCCGGACATCTCCCCCACATGGGGGGAGATCGGCTTGCCTTCAGGCCGCTGCGCCAGCAGGCGCAGCCACATGTACTGTGCCGTGTTGGTGTCCTGGTACTCGTCGACGAGGATGTATTTGAAGCGCTTGTGGTAGTCCTTCAGCACGTCCGGATTGGCGCGGAAGATGCGGATCGGGTGGCAGAGCAGATCGCCGAAGTCGCAGGCGTTCAGGGTCTTGAGCCGCTCCTGATAGGCCTTGTAGAGCTCGCGGCCCTTGCCGTTGGCGAAGCTGCGGGCATCGCCCTCGGCAATGTCGGCGGGGCCTTGGCCCTTGTTCTTCCAGCCGTCGATCATCTGCGCGAACTGCTTGGCCGGCCAGCGCTTGTCGTCGAGGCCTTCGGCTTGGATCAGCTGCTTGATCAGCCGTACGACGTCGTCGGTGTCGAGGATGGTGAAATCGGATTTGAGCCCGGCCAGCTCGGCGTGCCGCCGCAAGAGCTTGACGCCGATGGAGTGGAAGGTGCCGAGCCACGGCATGCCCTCGACGGCTTCGCCGACGAGATGGCCGATGCGCTGCTTCATCTCGCGCGCGGCCTTGTTGGTGAAGGTCACCGCCAGGATCTGCGAGGGGAAAGCCCTGCCGGTGGCCAGGATATGGGCGATGCGGGTGGTCAGCACGCGTGTCTTGCCGGTGCCGGCGCCGGCCAGCACCAGGACCGGGCCTTCGGTGGTTTCCACCGCCAGCCGCTGCTCGGGGTTGAGGCCGTTGAGATAATCGGGCGCGCTGTTGGGGCCGCTGCGGGCCGCCATGGCGCGCGCCGCTATGCCCGACGGGGCCGCGGGCCGCGCATTGGGTTCGTCAAAAAAGGGCATGTCTTCCGCAAAGCCGGACATCTCCCCCGAATGTAGTGATTCGGGAGCGAAAGACCAGAAGTGTCTACGTTTTGTTCTGGTTTGGAAGTGAGATTCTGGGGCGCAGTGCGAATTTCATCGTCCCGACGCCCGACAATGTCGTGGAGGTGCTGCAGCGTGGGAGCGGAATGAAGTCGAGCGTTTGCTCTCGCCTTATGCTGGCAGGGCCAGCTTGACACACGCGGCCTGGGGGAGAAAGCTGGCGACAGGGCAGGGGCGGCTGCCCGTGAGGCGCTGCAAAGCGCATCAGTCGAAGGAGTATCGTCTTGGCTGTCGTCATCACCTCCCTCATCCTGTTCCTCATCGGCCTGGCACTTGGCGGCGGCGGCGTCTGGCTCGCGATGCTGGGCGGCAGCTGGTACTATGTCGTCACCGGTCTCGCCTTCCTGATCGCCGCATGGCTGCTCTTCCGGCGCAAATCGACGGCGCTCTGGCTCTACGCGGCGATCGTGCTCGGCACGCTGGCCTGGGCGGTGTGGGAAATCGGCTTCGACTGGTGGGAACTCGGACCGCGCGGCGGCATCATCGTGCTTCTGGCGCTGTGGCTGCTGACGCCTTGGGCAAGGCGGGGCCTGACCGGCCCCGACGCGCGAGCGCCGCTCATTCTGGCCGTGCTCGCTTCGCTCGCCGTCGCCGGTTATTCGATGACGGCCGATCCCAAGGACATCGCCGGCGACCTCAGCGCCGACAAGGTGACGCCGACTGCCGATCTCGGCGGCAATGTGCCTCCCGGTGAATGGCACTTCTACGGCCGCACGCAATTTGGCCAGCGCTATTCGCCGCTCGACCAGATCACGCCCGACAATGTCGCCAAATTGCAGCCGGCCTGGACCTACCAGACCGGCGACGTGAAAGGGCCGGACGATGTCGGCGAAACCACCTACCAGGTGACGCCGCTGAAGGTGGGCGATGCGCTCTATATCTGCACGCCGCACAATTTCGCCATCGCCATCGATGCCGCCACCGGCAAGGAGAAATGGCGTTTCGATCCCAAGATCAAGCTCGACAAGGACCGCCAGCACCAGACCTGCCGCGGCGTGTCCTACTATGCCGATGCCAAGATCGCCGCCGGCCAGCCTTGCGCGACTCGCGTCTACCTGCCGACATCGGATGCGCGGCTGATCGCGCTCGACGCCGCCAACGGCCAGGTCTGCCCGTCCTTCGCCGAAGCCGGCACGCTCAATCTGTTGACCAACATGCCGTATCCGAAGTCGGGCTATTATTACTCGACCTCGGCGCCGCTGATTGCGGGCGGCAAGATCATCATCGGCGGCGCGGTCAACGACAATTATTCGACGCAAGAGCCGTCCGGCGTCATCCGGGCCTTCGACGTCGACACCGGCGCCCTGGTGTGGAACTGGGATTCCGGCAATCCGGACCAGACAACGCCGCTGGCGGCAGGCCAGACCTACACCCACAACTCGCCCAACATGTGGTCGACGGCAAGCGCCGACGAGAAGCTCGGCCTGCTCTATGTGCCGCTCGGCAACCAGACGCCGGACCAGCTCGGGATGGGCCGCAGCGCCAATGTCGAGAAGTTTTCCTCCTCGATCACCGCGCTCGATCTGGCCACCGGACAAGTGCGCTGGGTGCGGCAGACCGTGCACCACGACCTCTGGGACATGGATGTGCCGGCACAGCCGACCCTGGTCGACATCACCACCGCTGCCGGCGTCGTTCCGGGCCTGGTTGGACCGACCAAGCAGGGCGACCTCTACGTGCTCGACCGGCGCAGCGGCGAGCCGATCATCCCGATCAAGGAAGTGCCGGCGCCGGGCGGCGCTGTCGAGGGCGATCACACGTCGCCGACGCAGCCGGTCTCGGATCTCTCCTTCAATCCGCGGCCGCTGACCGGCGCCGACATGTGGGGCATCACCATGTTCGACCAGCTGGCCTGCCGGATCGAATTCCAGGGTCTGCGCTACGAGGGCCGCTATACCCCGCCATCGGTGCAGGGCTCGCTGGTCTATCCCGGTAATTTCGGCACCTTCAACTGGGGCGGCGTCGCCGTCGATCCGGTGCGGCAGGTGATGTTCGGCATGCCGACCTATCTGGCGTTCAAATCGCAGCTCATTCCGCGCGACCAGGTGCCGCCCCCGGATGAGGGGCGCGGCAGCGAGCAGGGGCTGAACCGCAATGAGGGCGCACCCTATGCGGTGGTGATGGGGCCGTTCCTGTCGCCGCTCGGCGTGCCCTGCCAGGCGCCGCCATGGGGCTATGTGGCGGGAGCGGACCTCAGAACCGGCAAGATCGCCTACAAGCACCGCAACGGCACCGTCTATGACATGACGCCGTTGCCCTTGCCGCTGAAGGTCGGTGTTCCCGGCATTGGCGGGCCGATGATCACCGCCGGCGGCGTCGTCTTCCTGGGCGCGGCGGTCGACGACTATCTGCGCGCCTATGACCTGACATCGGGCAAGCAGCTCTGGCAGGCCAGGCTGCCGGCCGGTGGGCAGTCGACGCCGATGACCTACACCGTCGCCGACGGCCGCCAGTTCGTGGTCATCGTCGCCGGCGGCCACGGCTCGGTCGGCACCAAGCCGGGCGACTATGTGATGGCCTATACGCTGCCGAAGTAGCAGCGATGCGACTTAGGTAGGTGATCGGCCCGGCAGATATTCTGGCAATGTCGCGCCGCCCCTCATCTGCCTGCCGGCATCTTCTCCCCGTATAGTGACGGGGAGAAGGGGCAGCTTCAGCGTTGGCGCCCTTTCCTGCAACGCTGGCGATTGGCGAAATCATCGATGACGGCATCCTTCTCCCCGTCACTATACGGGGAGAAGTGCCCGGCAGGGCGATGAGGGGCAGCAGCAGCCTTGGTCAGCTTGCGTAAGAGATGGCCTTTGAGGCTGGGCACGGAGCCCAGTACTTCATTGGTTAGCTGCGGCCCTGTTTCGGCCTGCTGGATCAGCGTGGTGACGGCCGACGCCGGTCGACGCGGACATTCACCATCCGAGCGGCGGCTGCGGCAGCAGCGGAGCGCATTGCCAGCAAGGCAGCAACAGCAAGCACGAGCGCGCTTGCAAGGATCGGAGTAGACAAGGTCATGGCGTTGTTCCTTCTCGTCGGGCTCGCCGCTACGAGCGAGACCATCATCAGCTTCCTTCCATATTGTGGCGGCACCATCGACATTCTCTGAAATGACCAAAATGTGATGGGCGCGTTCCGCGGGGCCGCCGCATCGTTCGATGGCGCAAGCGTCACCCATCCGAGACTGGACCGTGCGAGCTTGCACCCTATCTTGATCCGCGAGTCATCCCGGAGTGACCGCGAGGTCATCCCGGAGTGACCGTGAGATCATCTCCTAACGAGGAGCACGCCATGACGAAACCCACCGCCGAAGCCGTCAAACCTGCCAAACCTGCCATCACCCAGGCGATGATCGATGCCTATGACGAATACACGCATCTGACGCTCGACCGCCGCCGCTTCATGGAACAGCTGAGCAGGCTTGCCGGATCGGGCGCGGCGGCGGCCGCGATCGCGCCGCTGCTTGCGGCGAATTCGGCGCAGGCGGCAATCGTCGCCGACAACGATCCGCGCGTGAAGGCTGAAGATATCACCTATTCCGGCAGCAGCGGTGAGATGAAGGGCTATCTTGTCAGGCCGGCGGACCAGTCCGGCAAGCTCGGCACCGTCATCGTGGTGCATGAGAACAGGGGGCTCAACCCGCATATCAAGGATGTGGCGCGGCGCGTTGCGCTGGAGGGGTTCGTGGCGCTGGCCCCGGATTTCCTGTCGCCGCTCGGCGGCACGCCCGCCGACGAGGACAAGGCGCGCGACATGTTCACCAAGCTCGACGCCAGCCATGTCACCGCCGATGGTGTGGCGACCATCGCCTATCTCAAGGGCGAGAAGGACGGCAACGGCAAGGTCGGTGCTGTCGGCTTCTGCTGGGGCGGCGGCACGGTCAACAATCTGGCGGTCAACGCGCCCGATCTCGCCGCCGGCGTCGCCTATTACGGCATGCAGCCGAAGGCCGAGGATGTGGCGAAGATCAAGGCGGCGCTGTTGCTGCACTATGCCGGGCTGGACGAGCGCATCGACGCCGGCATCGATGCCTACAAGAAGGCGCTCGACGCCGCCCATGTCGAATACACCGTCTATGTCTATGACGGCGTCAACCATGCCTTCAACAACGACACCTCGGCCGCGCGCTATGACAAGAAGGCAGCCGATCTCGCCTGGGGACGGACGATCGCTTTCCTCAAGGAGAAGCTGGCGTAAGCTTCAGGCCGCCGACGACGCCCATACGCTTTCATAGGCCGGCGACAGCGTAAAACCGGCCGGCAGCACCGAGACCGGGGGCGGGCGCCGCACGCCCTCCTGCAGATAGCGCAACGCCGACACCAGTCCGTTCATCGTGTAGGGCTTGGCGATGACGCCGATCGCGCCGGCGAAATGGTCGGGGATGCGTTTTGGATTGGCGGTCATGAACACCACCATGGAACGGTTACCCTCGCGGATATGCTCGGCAACCTCGACCCCGGTTGGTCCGTCGGCGAGGTGGATATCGACAAAGGCAATATCGGCATCGGCGGTATCAATCATACCTCTTGCTTCGGCCAACGATGTCGCCCAACCCACAACGCTGTGGCCGGCTTCCTCGACGAGGCTTTCCAGTTCCATCGCCAGCAACGCCTCATCCTCGACGATCAGGACCTTGAGCGGTTCGTTCATGACAGCTTCCCTTTCTGCTGCGGTTCGTTCGGCATCGAGATGACGACCTTTGTGCCCGGGCCGGCGTCGCGCCATTCGATGTCGGCATGCAACTGACGGGCAAGCGACTTGATCAGCCGCATGCCGAAAGAAGCATCGCCACTGGCCTCGGCCATGCCGACGCCGTCATCGGAAACCTCGATGTTGAAGTGGCCGTCGGGCTGGCTCATCTTGATGCCGATGCGCCCCGCGGTGGTGCCGTCCGGCTTTTCCTTGAAGGCATGCTTCAGCGCGTTGGTGACAAGCTCATTGACCATCAAGGCAACAGGCGTGGCTTTTTCGGCCGGAATGACGATGGGTTCGAGGTCCAGCGTCGGCTTGATCTCGGCGCGCCCCGATGCGGTCAGCAGGTCGGTGACCAGATCCCTGGCGAAATCCGAGACATCGAAGCGGCTGACATCCTTTGACTGGTAGAGACGGCGATGCACAGTGCTCAGCGCCTCGATGCGCTCCAGCATGGTGGTCAGGGATCGCTTCGTCGCTTCATCCTTGATTGCCCGGCTTTGCATGATGATCAGCGAGGAGATCATCTGCAGGTTGTTTTTCACCCGATGGTCGACCTCGTGCAGCAGCGTGGTCTGCGCCTCAAGGGCGGCCTCAAGCTCGCGTGTGCGTTCCTTGACAGCCTTTTCAAAACGGTTCTTGTCGGCGGTGATGCGATCCTCCGAGCGCTTGCGATCCGAGACGTCGAGCTGTGAGGCAAAGAAGAACAGGAGTTCGCCTTTGTCGTTGGAAACCGGGCTGATGTAGAGCGCATTCCAGAATGTCGAGCCGTCCTTGCGGTAGTTCAACAGATCGATGGCGATATCGGTTCCCGCTGCTATCGCGTCGCGCACGCTAGCCACAGCTGCCTTGTCTGTCTCTGGCCCCTGCAGGAAGCGGCAGTTCTTGCCCATGACCTGGTTGCGCTCGTAGCCGGTCAGGCGCAGGAACGCGTCATTGGCAAAGACGATCGGATTGTCCGCCTGACGGGGATCGGTGATGACCATCGACATGCGGGTGGCGCGGATGGCGGCCGCGAACGGATCGCCCTTGCCGTGCTCGGCATGCAGATTGTCCGTCATGTGCCATGCGTCGGCCGGTTCCCTGGTCCTTTTCCAGTCCATGCTTTCACTCCAAGCCGTTTTTCAGGGGTCACAACGGCTTAGACGTGGAATTGGTTCAATCTTGATCTTCTTGTCGCAGGCAGCCCTTTGCGAAAACGAATCGCCGGTTCCACAACCGATTGAAAGAAACGGGTTTGAAGGTTGTCGGATGCAGCCGATTCGCTGAAAGCGGGCTGGCGCAGACCTTTGGAAATGATCAGATCGCAATTGTCCGTGGCGGCGCTCGCCGGTGTCGGCTTCTCAGAGCAGGGGAAACGTCAGGCGTGGCCACGCTTAATGCGCGCCTGCTTCAGGATGGCGCGCCAGCGGATCATGTCGAAGGGGATAGGCTCGTTGTTGTTGGCGATGTGGAAGATCTCGTTGTTGACGTTCTTCAACGAGCGCCAGAAATCATAGTCGGTGATGCGCGGATCGGCAGCCAGCCTGTCCACCTCGACCTTGATGTCGGTTTTCATGCACGTTCCTCGAACCGCCTGTTGCCCGCCGCCCGCATCGCAACTCGCATGGCACCGTTCTCAAACGGTCCGCTGAGTCGTTCAATGGCTCAAATGGCTTGTTCACGTTAAAACCTTGGTAAGGTTAACGCGGGCGCGGCAGCGCTTCAAGCGGTCCTGCGGCGAATACCGATCGAACGGCCGGCCCGCTCGGGCATCGGCAGTGCAGAATGGGCGGCGCGCATGGCTTCCACCTTGGCCTGCACGTCGGCGGGGAAGGGCGCGACTTTCGGCCCGGACATGTCGACATGCAGCGACAGGGTTTCGGAAGTGGCGGCGAGCCAGCCATCGACATGGCGGATTTCCTGGTAGGCCCGCAGCCGCTTGTCGTCGTGATCGATCAGCTGGAAGGATACGACGACCTTGTGTTCGAGGTGCAGTTCCTGGACATAGCAAACATGGACTTCGGCCGTGTAGATGGTCAGGCGCCGCTCTTTGACATAGTCCAGCCCCATGCCCATCGCCTCGAACGCCTCATCCGAGCAGCGGTCGAACAACACGTTGTAATAGGCCATGTTGAGATGGCCGTTGTAGTCGATCCAGTCCTTCTCGATGTCCATCGGTTTGGAAACGAAGGGGGCAGGGATGGGCATGGAAAGTTCCTTGTTCTGGTGCTGGACAGAGCGCGGCAGTCGAGACTACGCATCCATAATCGCATAACAAGCGTGGACGCTGGTCCATTCGCGGAGGAATTCATGGCTCTGAGCGACCTCAATCCGGTCGAACGCAACGAGGAAGGCATCGCCGCCGTGCTCGGCATTCTCAAGCAGCAGCTCGGCGAACGCTTCCAGACAGGCGCGGCGATCCGCTCGCAGCATGCGCATACCACCACCTATATTCCGACGCAGGCGCCTGACGGTGTCGCGTTCCCGGAGACGACAGAAGAGGTACAGGAGATCGTACGTGCCTGCGCCGCGCACCGCGTGCCGGTCATCGCCTTCGGCGTCGGTTCCTCGCTGGAGGGCCACACCAACGCGCCGGGTGGCGGCATCTCGGTCGACACCTCGCGCATGAACCGCATCCTGTCGGTCAACCCCGAGGATCTCGACTGCACGGTCGAGCCTGGCGTAACGCGCGAGGATTTGAATCGGCACCTGCGCGATACCGGCCTGTTCTTCCCCATCGATCCCGGCGCCAATGCTTCGCTCGGCGGCATGGCGGCAACGCGGGCCTCCGGCACCAATGCGGTGCGCTACGGCACGATGCGTGAAAACGTGCTGTCGCTGACGGCCGTCATGGCCGATGGCGAGACGGTGACGACCGGCAAGCGGGCGAAAAAGAGTTCGGCCGGCTACGATCTGACGCGGCTTCTGGTCGGCTCGGAAGGCACGCTCGGCATCATCACCTCGCTGACCTTGAAGCTGCAAGGCATTCCGCAGGCGATCTCCGGCGGCGTCTGCCCGTTTCCAAACCTCGAGGCGGCCTGCAACGCGGTCATCGCGACCATCCAGATGGGCATTCCGGTGGCGCGCATCGAACTGGTGAATGGACTGCAGATGCGGGCGATGAAGAATTACTCGAAGCTCGATTACCCCGAGAGCCCGTGCCTGTTCGTCGAGTTCCACGGCAGCGATGCCGGTGTCGCCGAACAGGCCGAAACCTTCGGTGCCATTGCTGAAGACAATGGCGGCGGGCCATTCCTGTGGACGAGCGTCGCCGAGGAGCGCACGAAACTCTGGAAGGCCAGGCACGATGCTTATTGGGCGTCGCTGACGCTGCGGCCGGGCACCAAGGGCCTGTCGACCGATGTCTGCGTGCCGATCTCGCGGCTGGCCGAATGCGTTGCCGAAACCGAGGCCGACATTGCCGAGATGGGCCTGGTTGCGCCGATCGTCGGCCATGCCGGCGACGGCAATTTCCATGTGCTGGTGCTGATGGATGTCAACGACCCCAAAGAGATCGCGCTGGCGGAGAAATTCGTCTCGCGGCTGAACATGCGGGCGATCGCCATGGACGGCACCTGCACCGGCGAACACGGCATCGGCCAGGGCAAGATCGGCTTCCTGCGCCATGAGCTCGGCCATGGTGTCGACATCATGCGCTCCATAAAAAAAGCGCTCGACCCGCAAGACATCATGAACCCAGGCAAGATATTACCTGCATAGCCGAAATGTGAGGAGCGGCAATGGATACCCTGATTATAAGGGCATCGCTTGGCAAGACACTGTTATTGCTGTCGGCCAGCCTCTTCTTTGTCCTGGCCTGCGCTTTCCTGATTTATGTCTCCGAGGACGGCGACACCGCCGGCCTTTGGTGGTGCGTGGCCTTTTTCGGGCTGGTCGCGTTGGTGTTTGCCTGGCAGCTTGTGCGGCCGCTGATTCTGGTGCTGAACGGACAAGGTTTCAGTCTCGGCGGAGGCCTTGTTCGATCGCCCAAGCTGGTCCCCTGGAAGGATATCGAAAGCTTCTTCGTCGTCCATCGCCGGCGCAGAATCGGCGATATGATCGGGTACAATTTCGCACCGGGGGTCAAGAAAAGCTCCGTCGTGGGCAGCGTGACCAAAAGCCTCGGCGCCGAAGCCGCATTACCGCAGGGCTGGACATTGTCGCCCGAGGAGATGGTAGTGCTGCTGAACGAATATCGCCGACGGGCGGTGGCGGGTTAGTCTGTTGCATGTCGGCCGGCACGCAGTCACAGGCGTCCGAAATCTCTGCTCGTCCAGATACAGAGATCAAGCAATTCTGGATGAATTGCCTCTTTATCGACACGCTGATGCGGGTAGAGTGCGGCTGACTTTCAATCAACCCGTTCGGAGCTGATGCTCGCACGCCTGTTCGTGATCTTCGGTGGCTTGTTTGTGCTGGTGCTGGTTGCGGCGCTGGTGGTGCCGTATTTTGTCGACTGGACCGGGTACCGCGCCCAATTCGAGCGCGAGGCGAGCGCCATTCTCGGCCGCAAGGTGACGGTGCAAGGCGACGCCACGGCGCGGCTGTTGCCGTTCCCCTCGGTGACCTTCTCAAACGTCACGGTCGCCGGCGGCCCGGGCGGCCAGCCGGCAATGACCGTCGAGACCTTTTCGATGGACGCGGAACTGGCCCCGTTCCTGCGCGGCGAAGTGCTGATCTTCGATATGCGGCTGGTGCATCCGAAGGCCACGATCGACATCGCCGATAACGGCACGGTCGACTGGGCGATACGGCCGTCCTCGCCCTTCGATCTCAACCAGATCTCGATCGAGAAGCTCACGGTGACGGAGGGAGAAATTGCGCTCCGCCATGCCGCAGGCGGGCGCAGCCATCTGATTTCCGAGATCAATTCGACCATCTCTGCCAAGTCGCTGGCCGGGCCGTGGCGCATGGACGGAACGTTGCTGCTCGATGGCCTGCGTTCGACTGTTGCGGCTTCGACCGGCAAGGCCGAAGGCAGCGGCCAGATGCGGCTGAGGCTCAAGGTCGATCCCGATGCCTATCCACTGGTCATCGAAACCGACGGCAATGCCGGCATCGTCAATGGGGCTGCCGTCTATTCCGGCCAGTTCAAGATTTCCGGCAACGACAAGAATTCGGCTACGCTGCGCGGCAGCGATGGTGAGGTTGTCGAGATCAATACGGGCAAGGTCAGCGCCGGCAAGCCCGATCCGGGCTTCCGGCTGAACGGCAAGTTCTCGCTTGATCACCAGAAGCTCGGCGTCGACGAATTCCGCTTCGAGACCGGGCCGCTCGACAATCCCTACACAGCCGACGGCAAGGCTTCGGTCGATCTCGGCCTTAGGCCGAACTTCGCCATCGAGGCCAATGGCGCGCAGGTGCAACTGGACGAGGCGGTGGGCGCTGAGAAGGGCGCCGGCCTGACGCTGGACCAGCGTATTGCCGGAATCGAGCAGGCGCTGCTCGAACTGCCGAAGCCGAGCATCCCCGGCACTGTCGAGGTCAAGCTGCCGGCGGTGGTGGCTGGCGACACCACGGTGCGCGACGTGCATCTCTCGGCCGAGCCGGTCGAGGGCGGCTGGTCGGTGAAATCGCTGGCCGCGACCTTGCCCGGGCGCACGACGCTGGAAGCCAGCGGCATGCTCAGCGTCGAAGATCATTTCCGTTTCAGCGGCTCCATGCTGCTGGCGGTGGCGCAGCCTTCCGGCTTTGCTGCCTGGTTGTCGAAAGATGTCGACGAGGCGATCCGCCGGCTGCCGGCCGCCGGCTTCAAGGCCAAGGTGGACCTGTCGGAGAAGCGCCAGGCGTTCAGCGATCTCGAACTGATCCTCGGCAAGTCGAAGTTCACCGGCCGCATCGATTCCAACCAGCCCGACGACGCCAAGTCCTCGGTGCTGATGCGGCTCGAGGGCGGCGAACTCGATGTCGACGGGCTGACGGCCTTCGCCTCGATCTTCGTCAGCGACAAGGGCGCCAACCGCTTTTCCGACCGTGACCTCGATTTTCAGATCAAGGCAGGGCCGGTCAATGCCGGCGGGCTCACCGCCGACACGGTCGATACCGCGCTCCGGCTCCGCGACGGGCTGCTCGAAATCGACCGGCTGTCGATTGGCGGCCTTGCCGGCGCCTCGATCAGCGCCACCGGCCGGATCAAGGATTTTCCGGCAAGCCCGACCGGCAAGCTTGATGCCTCGGTGGTCGCCGTCGATCTGAAGCCGCTGATCGACATTGCCGCGCAACACTATCCCGACAATCTGATGCTGAAGGGACTGGCTGGCCGCACGGCCGCCTATCCTGAACTGTTCCAGGACGCGCGCGTCGATCTGGTGGCGAGCGCCGCCGACAATGGCGACGGCACTACCGGGCTGGCGGTGAGCGGACAAGGCAAGGCCGGCGGTTCGGCCTTTTCGGCGTCGCTGTCGGGCAAGGGTGCCGTCGGCCAGTTGCTCGACGCGCCGGTGACGGTGACCTTCAACGCCAAAAATCCCGACGCCACCGTGCTGCTGGCGCTCTACGGCCTGCCGGCGCTGCCGCTCGGCATGCTCGGCCAGGCAAGCACCGATATTTCGGCCAAAGGCACGCTCGGCGGCGGCCTGGCGACGAGCTTCAATTTCGCCGCCGATGACTTCAAGGCGACGTTCGACGGCACCGTCGCTCAGACGCCGCAAGGCGCCACCGCCAAGGGCAAGATCGGCCTCGACGCTTCCGATATCGAGCCCTGGCTGATGACGACCGGCGCCGGCCTGCCGGGTATGGGAACGGGCACCTCGACCTCGCTCAGCGCGGATGCCGATTTCGGCAACGGCCTGCTGGTGTTGAGCGGCCTCAGCGGATCCATCAACGAGTCGGAGATTTCGGGCGACGTCAACATCGATGCGAAGCAGGGGCTGCCGCATTTTGCCGGTGCGCTGGCGCTCGACGAACTGGACCTCGACCCGATTGCGGTTGCGCTGTTCGGTGACCAGTCGTTCCTCAGCAGCAACGCGAACTGGCCGACGGCGCCATTCAGCCAGAAATCCAGCCTGCCGTTCAGCGCCGATCTCGATCTGACGACGGCGACGCTTGCCGCCGGACCGCTGGCGACAGCCTATGATGCGTCGCTGTCATTGAAACTGGACCAGGAAGGCATCCGCGTTTCGGACCTGAAGGCAAAACTGCTCGGCGGCGCGCTCACCGGATTGTTCGAGTTGAAGAACACAGACGGCACGGGGCTGTTCTCCGGCCAGATGAGGCTTGCCGGCGCCGACCTGGCGACTGTGCTGCCGGCTGCCGGATTGAGTGGCAACGGCGATTTCTCGACAGGGCTGTCGACCAGCGGCAAATCGGTCGACGCGATGATTGCCGCACTCTCCGGCTCGGGCACGGCGGCGCTGAAAGGCCTCACCATTGCCGGCGTCAATCCCGATGCCTTCGGCGCGTTGATTGCCAAGGCCGATGCGATCGGGCGCGACATCGACACAGCAAAGACCGCGGGCTTTGCACCTGAGATCGCTGGCGACGGCAGCTTTGCTGCCGGCGATGCCGACATCGCCTTCACGGTCGCCGGCGGCACGTTGCGGGCACCACCGATCAAATTCGAAAACCAGGCGGCGACGCTGTCTGCCGACATCACGGCCGACCTCAACACCGGCACCGTCGCCACCAAGGGCGCGGTCACCTACAAGCCTGGCGACGAGGCGCTGGTCGGCTCCGATCCGACGGTCAATTTCAGCGTCGATGGGCCGTTCGGGGCGCTGAAAAAGCAGTTCGACAGCGAGCCGCTGGCGCAATTTTTGACCCAGCGCGCGCTGGAAAAGGAGCAGCAGCGGGTCGAGGCGATGCAGGCCGCACTGCTCGAGAAGCAGCGGCTGCGGCGCGAGGTGCGCTATTACGCCGCCCTGCAGACCGAGCGCGACAACGCCGCCGAGGAATTGCGCAAGCAGGAGGAAGCGGCACGGCTCAAAGCCGAGGCCGACGCCAAGGCGAAAGTGCAGGCAGATGCGAAGGCACAGGCCGAAGCGGATGCCAAGGCCAAGGCGGATGCCAAAGCAAAGGCCGATGCCGATGCGAAAGCGCAGGCAGAGGCTGACGCCAAGGCCAAGGCGGATGCGGACGCGAAAGCGCAGGCCGAAGAGCAGGCTGCCGAAGACGCCGCCAAGGCCGAGGACGAACGGAAGAAGGCCGAACAGGCTCGGATCGCTTCGCAGGAAAAAGCCAGGCTGGAGGCCGAGCGCAAGGCTCAGGAGCAGGCGCCGAAGGTCGACCGCTCACTTCCCGGCGTCAGTGACGGTTCGGCCCCGGCGCCGCCGAAGCCGAAGACAAATCCGTTCTCCGTCGACAATTTGCTGAAGTCGCTGGGCAATTAAGAACCATTCAGACCGCGCCGCGCTTGGCCCAGTCCAGCACATGAAGCCTGAGCGCCGAGGACAGGTTCGCATCGCGCGGTCTTGTCTCGTCGATCTCCGCGACCAGGGCAGCAAGGGTCAGCTTGCGCGCGGCGGCGATGGCGACGAGATCGTCATAAAAGGGTTTTTCGAGGGAATAGCTGGTGCGATGGCCGCGGATGGTCACGGAGCGTTTTTCGACCGGGCTCACCGCAGGCGGTCCATCAATCGCCCTGGTCTTCCGGGCGTTCGCGGCGGTGGCCGGCGACGAATTTTTCGGCCTTGTCCGATGTCAGACGGTCACGAGTTCTTTCGGCTTTGGAACGGCCGTGCAGAGCGCGGTTCTCGCCGGCGAGCTTTTCCTTTTCGGTGCGCGCCTTCTGCTTGCGGACTTGGCGAAGGTTGACGATTTCGCCCATGTCGCGCCGACCGTCCCGCTACTTCTTGCGGAAGGCGTCGAGCGACACGACGTCGGCGCCCTTGCCGGCGGCGGCATCGGCCACGGCGGGCTTTTTCTCCGCCTCAGTGGCAGCTGCCTTCTTCTCGGCCTTCGGCTTTTTCTCGGAGACGATAGCCGAAGGCTCGGCAGCCGGCTGGGCGGCTGCATCGTCTTCCGCCGGGACGTCGGTCTTAACGTCGAATTCGAGTTCGAAATTGACCGATGGGTCGTAGAAGCCGCGTACGGCCGAGAACGGGATTTCCAGCTTCTCCGGCACGTCGGAGAAGGACAGCCCGACCTCGAAGCCGGTATCGGTCACCTTGAGGTCCCAATACTGGAACTGGATGACGATGGTCATCTGTTCGGGATAGCGCTCGCGCAGCCTGGAGGACACCCGCACGCCCGGCGCGCCGGTCAGGAATGTGATGAAGAAATGATGATTGCCGGGAAGGCCGGTGCGCGCGACTTCGGCCAGGACCTTGCGCATGACGCCGCGCAATGCCTCCTGGGCCAGAATGTCGTAGCGGATGTGGTCGTCGGCCATGTGCTGGTCGGGTTCCGTTGAATCGTCCGCATAGCTGTAATCAAGCTTGAGCGCGGCGTAAACCGGATATAGATCGCTGATGCGCCGAAGCGAAGCCCGTAACGGACGATTTGATCGCCTGCTTTGGCGTTCAGGCGCTGGCCAGCTGTTTTTCCATCGCTGCCGCTGATCTGCGCTTGCCGAAGGCGCGCAGGAATGTGCGCACGCCGTGGGTCGCGGATTGCAGCACTTCATCTTCCGACGGCATGCCGCCTAGCATGAAGGTGGTCTGCAGTTCGGCGTTGGCTAGCGCCAGAAACTGGCGTGCGGCGACATCCGGATCGTCGACCGCGAGATGGCCGGCATGGGCGAGGCGGGCAAAACGGGCGGCAAGTGCCGGCCAGGTCCGGCCCGGCCCCTGGTCGCGCCATTCGGCGAAGAGCTCGGGATAGCGCTCGCCTTCGGTCTGGATCAGCTTGCGCAGGAAGCGTCCGTCGCGGTTGCAGATGCAGTTCTGATTCATGCGCACGGCAAAGCCGATCAGGTCGGCTTCCAGATCCTTCGGCTGGTCTGGGAAAGAGGCGAAGGTGGCGAAGATGCCGGCATTGCAGCGCTCCGTCAGATCGCGCACCACAGCCATGAAGAGCTTTTCCTTGTCGCGGTGGTGATTGTAGATGGTCTGGCGCGACACGCCGGCCTCCACCGCGATCAGGTCGATATTGGCGCCGGCAAAGCCTTCCCGGCAGAAGACCGAAGCCGCCGCATCGATGATCGACATACGCTTGGCCTCGTGGCCGCGTGGCGGGAAAATGTCAGGAGAAACGGCAAGCTTCATAGAAATCTATATAGAGGTGATTGACGAATTAGACAAGGCTGTCTAAATTTGTGGACACAATAAATGGGGAATTCGCTCCGTAGAGACGAATAATCTCGCTCTGAGCCGTCGGATTTCAACGGGATGGAACGTCCTAGGGTTAGTCGTCGCGTTGGCGGCGCCAACCAGACTTGAAAGAAGCCTTTATCATGAGTCCCAAATTCCTCCGCATCGCGGTCGTGCTCGGCCTGTTGTCCGCTATCGGCCCCTTCGCCATCGACATGTATCTGCCGGCGTTGCCTTCGATCGGCGAAGATCTGCATGCCGGCACCGCCGCCGTTCAGATGAGCCTTTTGATCTTCTTCCTGTCGATGGGCTTCGGCCAGATCGTCGTCGGACCGATCTCCGACATGGTCGGCCGCAAGCTGCCGCTTTACGGCGGCCTCGCGCTGTTCATGGTCGGCGGCATTGGTTCGGCCATGAGCCCGACCATCGAATGGCTGATCGCCTTCCGCTTCCTGCAGGGGCTGGGCGCCAGCGCCGGCATGGCGGTGCCGCGCGCCATCGTGCGCGACCTGCACACCGGCACCGAAGCCGCCAAGCTGATGTCGCTGCTGATGCTGGTGTTTTCGGTGTCGCCGATCCTGGCGCCGCTGACCGGCAGCCAGATCATCGAGAATTTCGGCTGGCGCGCCGTGTTCTGGACGGTGACGGGCGCGGCCCTGCTGGCCACCATTCTGCTGGCGACCTCGCTGAAGGAGACGCGGCCGGCGGAAGAACGCGTCGGTTCCTCCTTCGGAACCGCACTCGCCGGCTATCGCTTCCTCATGGGTGACCGCAATTTCCTCGGCCTGGTGGCGATCGCCGGCTTCGGCATCGCCAGCTTCTTCGTCTACCTCTCGAGTTCGTCCTTCATCCTGATCGACCATTACGGGCTGTCGCCTTCCGTCTACAGCGTGTTCTTCTCGATCAATGCGGTGGCCTTCATCGGCATGTCGCAACTGACGGGGATGCTGTCGGAGCGCTTCGGGCTGAAGCGCGTCGTCTGGGTGGCGGTGACCGGCTATGCCACGACGATGGTGGTGCTGTTCGCAGTCATGGCGACCGGCGTCGACCGGCTCGATGTTATGGCGGCACTGCTGTTCGTCGGCTACGGCTTCCTTGGCCTGGTCATCCCGACGACGTCGGTGCTGGCCATGGAAGAGCATGGCGAGATCGCCGGCACGGCCTCGGCGCTGATGGGCACGCTGCACTTCGCCATCGGTGCGCTGGCGATGGGCGTCGCCGGCATCTTCTTCGACGGCACCCCGCTGCCCATGGTGGCCGGCATCACGCTCTGCGCGGTGATCTCGTTCACGCTGGCCAAGCTGACGCTTGGCCGCTCGCGCGAAGCCGTTGAAGCGCCGGCCGAGTAAGCTGACCGCAATCGACCGGAAAGGCCGGGTCATCCCGGCCTTTTTCACGTCTGGGGTAATCCGGCCCCGGCCAGAACCACGGCCTTCGACCGACGCCAGCGGCAAATTGCACCAGCTCATGGCTCAATTTGGTGTAGGCTTCGCGGCCCATCGTCATGCGAAATCCGGCCAGCGGCAGCCGGCATTGAGCGTACGATATCGAGGAGGGGAGAAGTGGAGGTTTCTGTTGCCAGGTACCTCCGAACCCCGCCTAGAAGTGCGAACCTCTAGGGCTTGATTTGAAGCTATCGCACCGCTTACGCGGCGAGACGTGCTTCCGCATAGTTGTCATTTGCAACTACAGGTTTAGCCCGATGACGGTGGTACCATGCCGGGCAAAAGTACGATCTTTACACCTTCGTCGATCCTATTTCGCCCCCAGCAACAGCCGCTCTGATCACAGAGCGGTTCTTGGTGGAGGCGCCGGGTACCGCCCCCGGGTCCGAACGGCTTATTACATCGCCCATTTATCGCCATAGTCGGTCAAGCCGACAAAACGAATATAGGGGGCGGGCGCACAAAATGAAAGGCCGCAATGACACTTCTTGGCCGCACCAAACTGCGGCGCCGAGGGTTGACTCGCGCGCGGTCTCAACCGAAGCTTTGCGACGGTGAGGAGTACCGACCGAGCGCACAAGTTGCGGCAGCGCGCCACAGCCCTCATCGATCGGATCCCGTGGCGCCGACATGGGGAAATTTGATGGCCGATTATCTCGCAGACGTGAAGAAATACGACGCCGCGGCAAATGCCGATGTGGTTGCCAAGATTGTGAAACATCTGGGCATTGCGCTGCGCAACCGCGATTCCTCGCTGGTATCCTGCACCGACCCCAAGGAATTGGAGCGCGTCAAGACCAACTGGGTTGCCAAGAAACTCGGCGTGACCGACGGGGCGAAAGCCGACTCGGCGATCGAGAAGACCTGCAAGGCGTTGGCCGCCGACAGCTTCAAGAGCCGCGTGACTTTCTACTATCTGGTCGCCAAGAATCTGGGCAAGCTCGGCTCTTTGTAGAGATTATTGCCGATAGGCAGAGCGCGCGTTTGATTTTGCTCCTCACCGGAGGTCAGCACCGCCCCACATTGCCTGCCGGGCATTTCTCCCCGTATAGTGACGGGGAGAAAGGGCTGACCGCAGCCTTGTCTCTCTCTCTCTCTCTCTCTCTCTCGAACGCTTGTGATTGGCGAAACCGCTGATCACAGCGCCCCTCTCCACGTCCCTATACGGGGAGAGGATGCCGGCAGGCAGGTGAGGGGCAGCGCTAACCCTTGAAGAGTGATGGGGCAAGCCGCGTTCTGGTCCTTTTGCTGTGTTCGGCCGGCGGCCAGTCGGCTATGATGCCGACAATCCCGAATCGAGGCGAAGCCGATGCGCCAGTATCTCGACCTTTTGCAGCATGTGCTGGACAATGGCGCCGATCGTGGCGACCGCACGGGCACCGGCACGCGTGGGGTGTTCGGCTACCAGATGCGCTTCGACCTGTCGCACGGCTTTCCCGTCACCACGACCAAGAAGCTGCATCTGAAGTCGATCATCCATGAACTCCTGTGGTTCCTGGCCGGCGACACCAACATCAAATACCTTAGAGATCATGGCGTTTCGATCTGGGACGAGTGGGCCGACGAGAATGGCGACCTCGGCCCTGTCTATGGCAAGCAGTGGCGCTCCTGGCCGGATGGCCATGGCGGGTCGATCGACCAGATTGCCAATGTTCTGAAGGAGATACGCAGGAATCCGAATTCACGCCGGCTGATCGTTTCGGCGTGGAACCCGGCCGAAGTGGAGGCGATGGCGCTGCCACCGTGCCACTGCCTGTTCCAGTTCTACGTCTCGGAGGGCAAGCTGTCCTGCCAGCTCTACCAGCGCTCGGCCGACATTTTTCTCGGCGTACCCTTCAACATCGCTTCCTACGCGCTGCTGACCTTGATGGTGGCGCAGGTGACCGGGCTGAAGCCCGGCGAGTTCGTCCATACGCTGGGCGATGCGCATCTCTATTCCAACCATTTCGAGCAGGCGCGCGAGCAATTGCGGCGCACACCCAAGGCGCTGCCGACGCTGTGGATCAATCCGGAGGTGAAGGACCTGTTCGCCTTCCGCTTCGAGGATTTCCGGCTGGAAAACTATTTTGCCGACGCGTCGATCAAGGCGCCGATCGCGGTCTGATCCGTCCACCGTCAATCAAATTCCGACCCTCAATCGATGTCGACCATGACGTCGGTTGCCTTGATCATGGCATAGGCTGCTTGCCTTTTTCGAGCTTGAGATCGGCAACGGCCTCGTTGGTGATCGAAGCGTGACGACGGAGCCGGTGACATCACCGCGGACAGGCGAGGTGCTTTGACGATCTCGACGATCGTTCCCTTGAGGATGTTGCGGGCGCTGATCTTCATCGGAGTTCCTTTCCGGGTTTCGGTGCACGTCCAAACCAGAACAATCGATGCCGAACATACGCTTTCGCAGGAGGCGGCCTTCCCTTGTTATATTCATCCAGATATATCGGTCGGCAGGAGTCGAGCCAGCAGATTTCAAGCCCAGGGAGAGTTTTCATGTTGGGGCACAAAGGTTTTGGTATGAGGGCAATCGCGATTGGCGGCTTTGCCGTAGCTCTGATGGCCGTGATGCCGGCGGCTCACGCGGGAGACAAGGTGATCGTGTTTGCCGCAGCCAGCCTCAAGGACGGGCTCGACGCCGTCACCAAGGCCTGCGAAGCCGATGTCGGTGAAGCGGCGACCGTCTCCTACGCCGCGAGCTCGGCGCTGGCCAAGCAGATCGAAAGCGGGGCGCCCGCCGATGTGTTCATCTCGGCCGACCTCGACTGGATGAAATATCTCTCCGACAAGAAACTGACCAAGCGGGACACCGAGGTGAAACTGCTCGGCAACCAGATCGTGCTGGTGGCGCCGAAGGATTCCAAGGTCGAAACCAGGATCGAGAAAGGCTTCGACCTCGCCAAGCTGATCAGCGACGGCAAGCTCGCCATGGGCGACGTCAAGGCGGTGCCGGCCGGCAAGTATGGCAAGGCGGCACTTGAATCGCTCGGCGTCTGGTCGTCGGTCGAAGGCAAGGTGGCGCAGGCCGAGAATGTGCGCGCCGCGCTGAAGCTGGTTTCAACGGGCGAGGCCGCGCTCGGCATCGTCTATGCCACCGACGCGCATGCCGACAAGGGGGTCAAGGTGGTCGGCACCTTCCCGGAGGATTCGCACCCGCCGATCATCTATCCGGTTGCCCAGACCACCGATTCGAAGGACAAGGATACCCCGGCTTTCCTGAAGTGCCTGCAGTCCGCCAAGGCGGTGGAGCTGTTTAGGGATCAGGGTTTCACCGTGCTCACGCCGAGCAATTAAGGTAGCGGCTGACGCATGAACTGGCTGCTGGACCTCACTCCCGACGAATGGAATGCGGTCCGGCTGTCGATCAAGGTGGCGACGGTGGCGATGCTGTTCAGCCTGCCGCCGGGCATCTTGATGGCGCTTTTGCTGGCCCGCGGAAAATTCTGGGGCAAGACGCTGCTCAACGGTGTGGTTCACCTGCCGTTGATCCTGCCGCCGGTGGTGACAGGTTATCTCTTGCTGCTTACCTTCGGCCGGCGCGGGCCGGCGGGAGCGTTCCTGGCCGAGCATTTCGGCATCGTCTTCTCGTTTCGCTGGACCGGCGCCGCACTGGCCTGCGGTATCATGGGCTTTCCCCTGATGGTGCGGGCGATCCGGCTGTCGATCGAGGCGGTCGACCGCAAAATGGAGGCAGCGGCGGGAACGCTCGGCGCCAACCCGGTTTGGGTCTTCGCCACCATCACGCTGCCGCTGATCCTGCCCGGGCTGATCGCCGGCTCGATCCTGTCCTTCGCCAAGGCGATGGGCGAGTTCGGCGCCACCATCACCTTCGTCTCCAACATTCCCAACGAGACGCAGACGCTGCCTTCGGCGATCTACACCTTCACGCAGGTGCCTGGCGGCGATGACGGGGCGCTCAGGCTGACGCTGATCTCCATCGTCATCTCGATGGCCGCATTGGTCGCCTCGGAAGTGCTGGCGCGGCGCGTCGGCCGGCGGATGGACATCGAATGAGCGTGCTGGTGGACATCAGCCATCGGCTCGGCGGTTTCGCCGTCGACGCGCGTTTCGAAAGCGCCGGGCGGCTGACGGCGCTGTTCGGGCCATCGGGCTCCGGCAAGACGACGCTGATCAACGTGATCGCCGGCCTGATCCGGCCGACCAAGGGCCGTATCGCGGTCGACGGCTGTGTGCTGGTCGACACCGATGCCGGCATTTTCGTGCCGAAGCACAAGCGCCGGATCGGCATGGTGTTCCAGGACGCGCGGCTGTTTCCGCATATGAGCGTGGCCGGCAATCTGCGCTATGGCCGCTGGTTCACGCCACCGGCGGAGCGCTATGCGGATATCGACGCGGTCGTCGAACTGCTCGGCATCGGTCCTCTGCTCGACCGGCGACCGGCAAAGCTCTCGGGCGGCGAAAAGCAGCGCGTGGCGATCGGCCGGGCGCTGCTTGCCAGCCCGAAACTGCTGTTGATGGACGAGCCGCTGGCCTCGCTCGACGATGCGCGCAAAGCCGAGATCCTGCCCTATATCGAGCGGCTGCGCGACGAGACGAAGATCCCGATCGTCTATGTCAGCCATTCCGTCGCCGAAGTGGCGCGGCTGGCCAGCGACGTGGTGGTGATGGCGCAAGGCAAGGTCGCAGCCTCCGGTCCGACCGGCGCGATAATGCAACGGCTCGAATTGCTGCCGGCGGAGGAACGCGGCGAGGGCGGCGCGGTGCTCGACACCAAGGTGCTGCGCCATGATGAGATCTTCGGGATGACCGTGCTCGGCTCGGCGGCGGGCGAAATCCGGGTGCCGCTTCTGGCGGTCTCGGTCGGCGCGCCTGTGCGCATCCGAATCCGCGCCCGCGACGTGATGATCGCCACCGAACAGCCGAAAGGTCTCAGTGCGCTCAACATCCTGCCGGGCGCCATCGTCACAATCGGCTCGGGCGAGGGGCCGACGGTCGAAATCGGCATCGACTGCAATGGCGCAACCGTGCTTGCGCGCATTACCGAACAATCCAGGCAGGTACTGAACCTTCAACTCGGCGGCAAGGTCTTCGCGGTGATCAAGACGGTCAGTTTCGACCGTGCCAACACCGGCGCCGGGCTGCCGGCCGAAGCGGATGGCTGATAACCGCTATATCGCTTTGGAATAGCGCTATGGGTCGAGAGGGGCTAGTGTGACTGTGGAGGACAAGAGATGCCGTCGCTGAGCCTGCGGATAAATCTCGATCCGGACGGGCGCATAGGTCCGGGCAAGATCGAATTGCTGGAGCAGATCGCCACTTTCGGCTCGATCTCGGCTGCGGCACGCGGCATGGAGATGTCCTACAAGCACGCCTGGGATCTGGTGGAAGATATGAACCGTGTGTTCGGCAAGCCACTGGTCGCGGCGCAGACCGGCGGCAAAAAGGGCGGCGGCGCGCAGCTGACATCAGTTGGCCTTGCAGTCGTCAGCCGTTTTCGCGCTATCGAGCGCGCTGCGGCGGCAGCGGCGGCCACGCATATGGACGCCTTGCAGGCCGAGATTGATGCTGGGTGAGGGTTGAAGCTTGCGATCCGTCACACCCCCCTCTGTCCTGCCGGACATCTCCCCCGCAAGGGGGGAGATCAGCTCGCCCGTAGACGGGCGCTTATCTGTTAGGCGATTGGCGAAATCCTCCGTGACGGCCAATCTCCCCACTAGAGGGGGAGATGTCCGGCAGGACAGAGGGGGCGCGAAGGAACTCGACCTTTGAGCGCGCTATTCCTCGGGCTCTCCTGCTTTACGCAGCAGATAGGTGTCCATGATCCAGCCCTTTCTTTTCCGGGCTTCTTCTCTCGTCCTCTCAATCTCTTCGCCGACATCACCCAGGCGACCGGAAACGATGATCTCATCGGGTGTGCCGAGATAGGCGCCCCAGTGGATGATCAGATCCTTGTCTGCCAGCGTGTTGAAGGCGCATTTGCCGTCGAGCATGACCACGGCGCTGCCGGCATTGTGCGGCATGCCTTGTTCGGCGAGGCGGCGGCCGGTGGTGATCAGCACGGGGTCGCCGATGCGGTTCAGCGCCATCTTGTGGCCGGCGGCTAGCGCCTGGACGGCGGTGATGCCGGGAATGACCTCCAATTCGAATGCGACATTGCCTCTGAGCCGTACGCGCTCGAGAATGCGCAGCGCGCTGTCATAGAGCGAGGGGTCGCCCCAGATCAGGAAGGCGCCGCAGCCGTCCTCGGCAAGGTCGTCGCGGACCAGGCTCTCATAAATCTGGGCGATGGCCTCGTGCCAGTCATCGACGGTCGAGCGATAGGAAGGCGCCGGCTCGGCGCGCACCGGCACGTCGAACTCGACGCGGCGCGATTTCGGATTGCTGACGAAACGGTCGCAGATATGGCGGCGCAATTCGGCAAGGTCGTTCTTCTTCGCCCCCTTGTCGGGGATAAACAGGACGTCCGCCCGGTTTAGGCCTGATATGGCCTGCACGGTCATATGGTCGGGATTGCCGGCGCCGATGCCGATGACGAGAAGCTTGCGCATGACGCGAACTCCTGCCCGATCGAAACCTGTTAGTCCAGACCGCCGATTGGCGTGTCCAGACACTGTGGCGTCCTGCTGGGAGACGGAAGGCTTTGAAACGCCACATTGAAACGGCTAGGGTCGCGGCATTCTTGGCGAGGGGCTTCGATGTTGCAATATGTTCTGTCCGTAGCGCTGGCGCTTTTAGCCGTGCCCGCGCTGGCCAATGATACGACCGCCGAACTCGGCACAGGTGGCCTGATCCTGTCGCGTAGCGACGCGGTGTCGATGCAAAGCGAGGACCTCTATATCTCGCCGGAAAAGATCACGGTCGACTACGTCTTCCACAACAACACCGACAAGGATGTAAATGCCATCGTCGCTTTTCCGCTGCCGGACATCGAAGGCAATCCGGAGGAAATGCCGGCCATCCCGGAAAACCAGAGCGACAATTTCCTTGGCTTCGAGGTGACGATCGACGGAGCGCCGGCAAAGCCGCAGCTCGAGCAGAAAGTGTTCGCTGTCGGCATCGATATCGGCGCCGATCTGAAGGCGCAGAACGTGCCGTTCAATCCGTTCGGCGATGCGGCCAAGGCGGCCCTGGCGAAGCTGCCGAAAACGGTCGCCGAGGATTGGGAAAACCGCGGCATCATCATCGAGGATACGGGCAGCGACGGTACCGAGGCGAACAAGGTCTATACGCCGTGGTGGCAGTTGCGCTCGACCTATTGGTGGCGCGCGATATTTCCGGCCAACAAGAATGTCCACGTCTCGCACCGCTACAAACCGAGCGTCGGCGGCACGTCATCGGTGAGTTTCTTCTATGACGGCAAGTTCACCGAGGGCAGCCAGTACACGACCTACAAGACCCGCTACTGCATGGACGACAGCTTCGAGAATGCGGTGCGGCAGGCCGCCAAGGCCGACGGTTATCCGCATTTTTACGAGAACCGCATAGCCTATATCCTGACCACCGGCGGCAACTGGGCCAATGGCAGCATCGGCAAGTTCAAGCTAACCGTCGACAAGGGCAATCCGAAAGCGCTGATCTCGTTTTGCGGCGACAATGTCAAGAAGGTCGGGCCGACGACCTTCGAGACGACGGCGCAGGATTTCTATCCCGAGCACAACATCGACATATTGCTTTTGGAGCCGTCGGATAACGGCGCCGGGGAAGCCAACTGATGGACGTCGCAATCTATGTCGCCATTGCTCAGAACGGCGTCATCGGGCGCGACGGCGGCTTGCCGTGGCGGCTGTCCACCGATCTCAAGCGCTTCAAGGCCGATACGATGGGCAAGCCCGTCATCATGGGCCGCAAGACTTATGAAGGCATCGGCCGGCCGCTGCCGGGCCGATTGAACATCGTGGTGACCCGCGACAAGGCCTGGCGCGCCGAGGGCATAGAGGTAGCGCACTCCCTGGAGGCCGCGATCCAGCTGGCCACGGTGCGCGGGCGTTGCATGAACCGCGTCGACGAAATCTGCGTCATCGGTGGCGGCGAGATCTATGCGCAGGCGCTGCCGCTGGCAGACCGGCTGCACGTCACCCATGTGCTGGCGACGGTCGATGGCGACGCGCATTTTCCCGACATCGATCCGGATTTGTGGCGCCTTGTCAGCGCTCAGGACGTTCCGGCCGGTGAAAAGGACAGCCATGCGACGCGCTATTCGGTTTACGAGCGACGCCGCGGCGTGCATTGAGACGATAAAAGGGTCGCGAACGTCCAAAACGGACATGCTCGGCAGCGGATCGCGTTGAAAGCGCATCGCGGCATCCCTATAGAAGAACAACTGGATTTTGCGCCGCAACGCCGGCGCCGAGGGAATTCCAAGCGAAAGGACATTCATGCCCTGGAACGACAAGAGCGGCGGTGGCGGCGGCCCATGGGGTGGTGGCGGCGGCAACAATCAGGGACCCTGGGGGCAGGGACCGAAGGGGCCTAGCGGCCCGCCGGGGTCACCTCCCGATCTCGAAGACATCATCCGCCGCGGCCAGGACCGGCTGCGGCGCGCGCTGCCCGGTGGCGGCGGCGCCAGCCCGGCCGTGTTTGCGCTGATCGCAGCGGCTCTGATCGTGCTGTGGGCGTTCAAGGCGGTCTACACCGTGCAGCCGGACGAGGTTGCGGTCGAGCTGCGCTTCGGCAAGCCGAAGGCGGAGCTGTCGCAGCCAGGTCTGCATTTCCATTGGTGGCCCGTCGAAACCGTCGAGACGGCCAACATCGCCGAACAACTCGTCGATATCGGTGGTGGCGGCGCGACGAGCGGCAACTCGTCGGGGCTGATGCTTACCGGCGACCAGAACATCGTCAACGTCCAGTTTTCGGTGGCCTACCAGGTCTCCGATCCCCGGGCCTATCTGTTCGACGTCTCCGACCCAGAAGGCATGCTGCAGCAGGTCGCAGAGAGCGCCATGCGCGAAGCGGTCGGCCGGCGACCGGCCCAGGACATCTTCCGCGACGACCGTCAGGGCATTGCGGCGTCGGTGCGTGAAATCATCCAGACGACGCTGGACGGCTACAAGGCCGGCCTGAACGTCAACGCAGTTTCGATCGAGGACGCGGCGCCGCCGCGTGAAGTGGCCGACGCGTTCGACGAAGTGCAGCGCGCTGAGCAGGACGAAGACAAGTTCGTCGAGCAGGCCAACCAGTATTCCAACCAGAAGCTCGGCCAGGCGCGTGGCGCCGCGGCGCAGATCCGCGAGGACGCGGCAGCCTACAAGAACCGTGTCGTCCAGGAAGCCGAAGGTGAGGCGCAGCGCTTCATCTCGGTCTATGACGAATACGCCAAGGCGCCCGATGTGACGCGCCGGCGGCTTTATCTGGAAACGATGGAAAAGGTGCTGAAGGATTCCAACAAGGTCATCGTCGAACAGGGCAATGGACAAGGCGTCGTTCCCTATCTGCCGCTGCCGGCACTGCAGCCGAAGGCGCCGGCGCCTGCCGGCGCGACCACGGGAGGAGCCCAGTGATGGCCAATCGTCTTCCCATCATCGCGGTCATCGCGGCCGTGCTTCTGTTCCTGCTCTACTCCTCGGTCTTCGTGGTCAACGCGCGCCAGCAGGCGCTCGTGCTGCGGTTCGGCGAGATCGTCGACGTCAAGAATGAACCCGGCATCTATTTCAAGGCGCCTTTCGCCTTCTTCGACGCCGACAGCGTGCAGTTGATCGAAAACAGGGTGCTGCGCTTCGATCTCGATAACATCCGCGTCCAGGTTTCGGGCGGCAAGTTCTATGAGGTCGACGCTTTCATCGCGTACCGCATCTCGGATCCGCGGGTGTTCCGCTCCGCGGTGTCCGGTCAGATCACACTGGCCGAAGCACGACTGAGGACGCGTCTCGATGCGGCGCTGCGCCGTGTCTACGGTCTGCGCGACTTCGAGGCGGCGCTCTCGGAAGAGCGGGCCGTGATGATGCGCGAAGTGCGCGATCAGCTTCGGCCCGACGCCACCTCGCTCGGCCTGCAGATCGAGGATGTGCGCATCCGCCGAACCGATCTGACGGCTGAGGTTTCGCAGCAGACCTTCGACCGCATGAAGGCCGAACGTTTGGCCGAGGCCGAACGGCTGAGAGCGCGCGGCAAAGAGGCCGCGCAGCGCATCACCGCCCGCGCCGACCGCGAAGTGGTGGAAATCGTCGCCGAGGCGCGCAAGGAATCGGAAATCCTGCGTGGTGAAGGTGAAGCCCAGCGCAGTGCGACCTTTGCCGACGCCTACAAACGCGATCCGGCGTTCTTCGACTTCTACCGGTCGATGAATGCCTATGGCACGGCGCTGGACAACTCCGGGACGACGATGGTGCTTTCGCCGAACTCGGAGTTCTTCCGCTTCTTCCGCAATCCGGACGGTACGGACGCGAAGCCGGCGACACCTGCGGCTCCGGCGACGGCACCTGCCGCGCCGGCTGCACAACCTGCACCCGCCCAGTAGGGCGGTGCAGGATTTCCTTGCGGCCATAGGCCTGGTCCTCGTCGTAGAGGGTCTGGTCTATGGCGGCTTTCCCGGCCTTGCCAAACGTCTTGCCGGCGAAGTGCTGTCGACGCCGGAAATTGCGCTGCGCATCGTCGGGCTGGTGGCGATCGCCATCGGCGTCGGCATCGTCTGGTTGGTGCGTGGCTGAGGACCGCTGATCTGCAATTCCAGGAAAGTGTGAGCGGTTTTCCGTCCGGAATTGCGTAAAAGCAAAGGGATCGAACGGTTCGCCGTTTCCGCGAAACGGCGAACCGTTCTAAGGTGTAACGGAGGATTTATCCTCCTGATGTGGCCATAGCCGCAAACGTGCCGTATTTCTTGCCAACATGACGCGACGCGGCGTTTTGCCGAAGCGCTTTTCTTTTCTGCAATCCGGGAGGCTTTCGATGACATCCAACACCCTTCTGCGCGCGGCGCGGCGGACGTTCATCGCAGGTGCTGCGGCACTTCTGGTCGGCGCGCTTGCCGTTCCAGCTTTCGTGACGCCGACGATGGCCGCGGACGGACCGGCTTCGGTTGCCGACCTCGCCGAAGGCCTGCTCGGTGCGGTGGTCAACATCTCGACCTCGCAGACCGTGAAGGGCACGGAAGGTCCGGGCGCGGTGCCGATGCCGCAGCTGCCCGAGGGTTCGCCGTTCCAGGATTTCTTCGACGACTTCTTCAAGAACCGTGGCGGCGACAAGGATGGCGGCGCGCAAAAGGTACAGTCGCTGGGCTCCGGCTTCGTGGTCGACGCCGAGCAAGGCATTGTCGTCACCAACAACCACGTCATCGCCGATGCAGACGACATCGAGGTGAATTTCTCCGACGGCGTGACGCTGAAGGCGACGCTGGTCGGGACCGACACCAAGACCGACGTGGCGGTGCTCAAGGTCGACCCGAAGGGCCACAAGCTGACGGCGGTGAAATTCGGCGATTCCAACAAGATGCGCGTCGGCGACTGGGTGATGGCGATCGGCAATCCGTTCGGCCTTGGCGGCACGGTGACGGTCGGCATCGTCTCGGCCCGCAACCGCGACATCAATTCCGGCCCCTACGACGACTTCATCCAGACCGACGCCGCCATCAACCGCGGCAATTCCGGCGGGCCGCTGTTCAACAGCCTGGGCGAGGTCATCGGTATCAACACGGCGATCATCTCGCCGTCGGGCGGCTCGATCGGCATCGGTTTCTCCATCCCCTCGCAGCTTGCCTCGGGCGTCGTCGACCAGCTGCGCCAGTTCGGCGAGACCCGTCGCGGCTGGCTCGGCGTGCGCATCCAGCCGGTGACCGACGACATCGCCGAGAGCCTCGGCATGGCGACCGCCAAGGGCGCGCTGGTGGCCGGCGTCATCAAGGGCGGACCGGTCGACAACGGCACAATTCTCGCCGGCGACGTCATCATCAAGTTCGATGGCAAGGACATCCATGAAATGCGCGACCTGCCGCGCGTCGTGGCGGAAAGCCCGGTCGGCAAGGCGGTCGACGTGATCATCGTGCGCAAGGGCGTCGAGCAGACGGTGAAGGTGACGCTCGGCCGGCTTGAGGACGGCGAGAAGGTCGCTGCCGGTGAGGACGGCACTACCGATGAGGACAAGGGCGGCGACAAGGCGCCCGCGGTCTCCACGGCCTCGGTGCTCGGCATGACCGTCGGCGAGCTCAATGACGACACACGGAAAAAATTCGGCATCGCGGCCGACGTCTCCGGCGTCGTCATCACCGACGTCACCAAGGATTCGGCCGCCGCCGAGCGCGGCATCCAGGCCGGCGAGGTGATCACCGAAATCGCCCAGGAATCGGTCGCGACCCCGAAGGACGTCATGGACCGGATCGGCGCGCTGAAGGAGCAGGGCCGCAAGAATGCACTTCTGATGCTGGCGTCGAAGACCGGCGAGTTGCGCTTCGTGACGATCCGGATGGATTGAGTCCGGTCAGGCCTGCAACGATCTGATTTCGAAATGAAAAGGGCGGCTAGTTAGCCGCCCTTTTTCTTGCCTGCCAGTCGTTGCGCGACAGGGTGTAGAGGACATGCCGCTTGAGGTGCGGGTGGCTGTCAGGGATGGATGGGTGGTCGAAATCGCGAGCCGGGTCAGGGCTCATGCCAAGACGCTCCATGACGGCCGTCGAGCGGCGGTTGGCCGCGACGGCGAAGGAGACGATCTCGTCCCGGTCAAGCGTCTCGAAGCCATAAGAAAGCCATGCCTCGGCTGCCTCGGTGACGTAGCCCTTGCCCCAGAACTCGGGCACCAACCGCCAGCCGATCTCGATCGTATCGGAGGGCAGGGACGGCACGTGATCGGTCTTTAAGAGGCCGACGAAACCGATGCATTCCCCAGTCGCAGCGATCTCGGCGGCGGCAAAACCAAAGCCGTCCTCGGCGATCCAGCCCTGAAACTCGTCCATCTTGGCATCCGTCTCGGCGCGGTCGCGGCGGAACGGAAAAAATTCCATCACCCGCTCGTCCGAATTGATGCGGTGGAAGAGTTCGCGATCGCGGTCTTCCCTGTTGCGCAGGATGAGGCGCTCGGTGCGCATCGGTTTCATTGGGCGAACTCTTCCTGGCGGTAGCCCTGGAGATAAAGCAGCGCGGTGAGATCGCCATGGTCGATGCGGACCTTGGCTTCGGCAGCAACGGCCGGCTTCGCGTGGAGCGCGACACCGGTGCCGGCCAGGCGGATCATGTCGAGGTCGTTGGCGCCGTCGCCGACCGCAATCGCATCGAATGGCGTCAGGCCCAGGCGGGCCGAGATATCGTTCAGCGCATCGGCCTTGGCGGCGCGGCCGAGGATCGGCTCGGCGACTAGGCCGGCAAAGCGCCCGTTCTCCTCGATCAGTCGGTTGGCACGGTTTTCCTCGAAGCCGAGCATGGCGGCGACACGGCTGGTGAAGACGTCGAAGCCGCCGGAGACAAGCGCCGTCCAGGCGCCATTGGCGCGCATCGTCTGCACCAGGGCGTGGCCGCCCGACGCCAGCGTCAGGCGGTTCGCGATGATGCGGTCGACAACGGCCGTATCGAGGCCTTTCAGCAACGCTACGCGTTCCCGTAAGGCGGGCTCGAAGGCGATCTCGCCGTTCATCGAGCGTGCCGTGATGGCGGCAACGCGGTCCTTGACGCCGATCTCGTCGGCGAGTTCGTCGATGCATTCCTGGTCGATCATGGTTGAATCCATATCGGCAAGCAGGATTGTCTTGCGGCGGCTTTCGCCCTGCTGAACGATCACGTCGACCGGCTCTGAACCAAGTGCTGTGCGCAAGGCCGCACTTGCCTCAGCGGCTTCTGCCCCCTCGGGCAACACCAGATCGCAGGCGACGCCTTCGCCCAGCCAGCGAACAGCGCTTGCGCCGACCGACCGTGAGGCCATATTCGCAAGCGAGGCCGACATCGCGCGGCGGACGGGGTGAGACACAAGCGTGGCAATGAGCGGCATCGAGACTTCCAAGCAGCTGGGCGAGGGCGGGCAGGCGGGCGAGGGCCGCGTGAAGAACGCGATCCTGATAGCCGGGCCGACCGCCAGCGGCAAGTCGGCGCTGGCGCTCGACCTCGCCGAGCGCAAGGGCGGTGTCATCGTCAACACCGATTCCATGCAGGGCTATTCGGTGCTCGATGTGCTGACGGCGCGGCCGAATGCCGCCGACCTCGCCAGCGCGCCGCACTATCTCTATGGCCACGTGCATCCCTCCACCGCCTATTCCACCGGCGCCTGGCTGCGCGACGTGATGAAGCTGATCGATGACGGCACGCTCGCCCGACAGCCCGATGACGCCGGCTTTGAACGTCCGGTGATTTTCGTCGGCGGCACCGGGCTCTATTTTCGCGCACTTGCCGAGGGCATTTCGGAAATGCCCGACATTCCGCAGCAGGTACGCGACCGCTGGCGCTACGAGTTAAAGGAGCAAGGCGCAGCCAAGCTGCACCGCATCCTGATGCATGAGGATTCGGCGGTCGCCATGCAGCTGAAGCCGACCGACGGCCAGCGCATCGTGCGGGCGCTGGAGGTGCTCGACGCATCCGGCCGCTCCATCCTCGAATGGCAGGCAGCGCGCGGCCGGCCGCTGATCGACCGCGACAGCGCTCAGTTCTTCGTTATCGAGCCGGACCGCGCCGCCCTTGTCGAGCGGATCGAAACAAGGTTCGACCGCATGCTCGATCTCGGCGCGCTCGATGAGGTCAAACGGCTTGCGGCGCTTGGCCTCGGTCCCGACCTGCCGGCGATGAAAGCGATCGGCGTTCGCGAACTTTCGGCCGCCATGGCGGGTGACATCAGCTTTCCCCAGGCCATCGAGCGCTGCAAGGCAGCGACGCGGCAATATGCCAAACGGCAAACGACGTGGTTTCGCCATCAGCTGGGACCGGAATGGCTGAGATTGCAGCCCGGCGACGGCCTGCAAGCCGTGATTTGATTTCGTGCTGCCAATACAATTAAAGAAACAGAAGTAGGAATGAACATTCCCGCTCCGGTTGTCTGGATTAACCGTCCGTAAGGCGCCGGCATGCCATAGATCCGGGGGGTACTTTTCCAACGGGGAGCAGATGCGTTTCCACAAGGCGGAATCCGCATTTTTCGTCTTTATTTTCGTGATCCTGGCCGCAGGCCTGGTGACGCTTTATGCCTATGGTCAATTGCAGTCCATCGCGGTCGGTCACGATACGACTTCCCGGGTCGAGAGGATCGCCTATCTCAACACGCTGCTGTTTGTCACCGGGGTGCTGCTGGCGACAGCGCTGTTCTTCGGCGTGTTCTTCATCTACCCGCTGATTCGTAGGCAGGCCACGGAAGAGGGCAAGCTGCGCGCCATGACGGTTTCGCTCAGCGCCCGCTCGGAAACGCTGCAACATGCGGCATTGACCGACGGCCTTACCGGCATGCAGAACCGGCGCTATTTCGATGATGCGCTGAAGGAATATCTCGAGGAATTCCGCCGCATCGAAAAGCCCGTCGGGCTCATGATCCTCGACCTCGATCATTTCAAGCAGGTCAACGACACGCATGGCCACGATGTCGGCGACGAGGTGCTTAGGGCAGTCGCCAATTGCCTCAAAGGCATGACGCGCTACCACGATGTGGTGGCGCGGCTTGGGGGCGAGGAGTTCGCCGTCGTTACGCCCAACATGGATGCGGAGTTGTTGGGGAAGTTCGCCGAACGCATCCGCAAAGCGATTGCCAACATGTCGGTGCTGTCGGGCAATGTCCGCCTCAAGATCACCACCAGCGTCGGACTAGCCGTCTGGGATCGGAAGGAAACCGCCGAGGAATTCTACCGCCGCGCCGACCGCCAGCTTTACGAGGCGAAGAGGCAAGGCCGCAATCGCGTCTGCGCCTGAAATCCCGGCATTAAATTCGTGAGGCTGGCCGTTTGATGCCGTCTTCTGCGCTTCCGGTGGCTCACGGACTCAATGTCCGCTCCGCTCCGGTTCTCGAAGTCGACACCGACCGACTCAGCCTGACGAATTTTCTGGCGTGATTTACCCAAGCTGGCTGACGAAGCTGATCTCGGAAGTTGACGCGGCTTGCCGGTGGCCAGAAGGGTGTGCAGGCTAATCGTTCTGCGGGCGCATGCCGAAGGTTGTGGGCTTGAGGCCGTAGCGCAGGTCGAAATCGTCGTCCGGCTGGACGCGCTGGGCGGTGGCCGGCTTGCGGTAATCGGGATCGCCGGCCTGGCGGCCGGAGTCCACGACCTCGGCGAAGGCCATCTGCTGCTGCGGTTTCGGCACGTTGCGCAGCCGCTCGACGATGGCGGCGAGATCGACGTCGTTGCCGTCCTGCGAGAACTCGTCCTGCTCTCGCTTGGCGGTGCCGGGGATCAGGTTCTCCGCCAGTTTCTCGAACTTCAGCCGCATGGTCGTCGCCACGCCTTCACCGAAGGCGATGGCTTCGCGCTGGCCCATGGAGGACAGGAAGGCCAGCGTCGAGGCGGAGGAATCGGCGATCGCCGAGCGGATGATCGCCTGGTCCTGCTCGTTGGCCAGCCGCATGGCGAAGAAAGTCGAGCATTGCGACAGGATGGTCGGATCGAGTTCACCCGGGCGCTGGGTGACGACGCCGAGATAGCAGCCATATTTGCGGCCTTCCTTGGCGATGCGCGACAGTGCATGCCTTGTCGGGGCGAAGCCAAGGCGTGGATCGGCCGGCATATAGCGGTGTGCTTCCTCGCACAGCAGCAAGAGCTTCAGCCGGCCCTCGCTCCACAGCGCAAGGTCGAAGGCGAGCCGAGCCAGCACCGAACAGACGGAGTTGACCACTTCGGACGGCATGCCGGCCATCTCGAAGCAGGTCACCGGGCGGCCATGATGCGGCACACGGAAAATATTGCCGATCGTCTCGTGGATCGTGTCCTCGATCAGCCGCGAATTGAACATGAAGCGATAGCGCGGGTCGGACGCGGCGGACTCGATGCGCGTCTTCAGCGATTTCAGCGTCGGGCGGTCGTTCTTGCTTTCCAAGAGGCCCATGCGCTCGTCGATCTGCTTGATGAGATCGACCATGCGGTAGGGCACCGGCGTGTCGGCGGTCAGCGCATCGCTGCCGCGGCGCACGTAAGAGCCTGAACTCGGATTGCGATAGAGGTTCTTGGCGGCGGGGATCAGGTCGCGCAGGACATCGACTTCTTCCGGCACGACCTCTCGGCCGCGAAACAGCACTTCGGCGAATTCTTCAAGCCTGAACATCCAGAACGGCAGATCAAGCGTCTTGGAATCGACCCGGACGCAGAACTCAGGCAGGGATGCCGCGAATTCATTGTGCGGATCGAGAATGAGGATTCGCAGATCGGGCCGGGCGGCGATCGATTTGCGCAGCAGCAGCGAGATGGCGGTGGATTTGCCGACGCCGGTTGTGCCGACAACGGCAAAATGGCGCGCCAGCGTGTCGTCGATGGCGATGTTGGCGTCGATCGACTCATCCTGCGACAGCGTACCGATGGTGATCGAATGACGCCCGGCGAGATCGTAGACCGCCTGCAGATCACGGGTACGGATGCGGTGCGCTATGGCGCCGATATGAGGATAGGTGGTGATGCCGCGGTCGAACACCGGTTTGGCCCCCGGTTCGGCGCCGTCGCGCACTTCGCCGATCAACTCGACGCTGACCTCGATGGGGTTTTGTCCCTCATTGCTCCAGGCGCGATCCGACTTGCCGATTTCGTAGACCAGACCAACGGTGCGCGATGTCCCGAGATTGATGGAGATCATCTTGCCGACGGTCCACAGGCCGGTGACCGCGCCTTCGATGTCGTCGGCATAGGCGCTGATGGTGGCGCGCGCACCGTCGCACTGCACGACGTTGCCGAGAATGCGCTTGTCGCTCTGCTCTGCGCGGCGGCGCTCCTGCGAGGTCGATTCGCCGACGGAGGCTTCGCGCTCGACAAACATACGATCCGATCCCCATTCCCGTGGAGCCTCGATGCTACACAGACGGGGTTAAGGTGGCGTGATGCGGGATGGTGTAGCAGGGGTTAACCGGTCAGCGAAAATTCAAGCTGCCTGCCTCTTTTCCGAATCCAAATATTCGATATATTGGACGAATGACTGATATAGCGAATGACATGTCGGCTACGATCGGCAGACGGATCCACGCCGAAAGAGCCTTGCGGGCCTGGTCGTTGGCCGACCTGGCGAACCGCTCCGGCGTCTCCAAAGCCATGCTCAGCACTATCGAGCGCGGCATGACCAGTCCGACGGCGGCGCTGCTGGTGCGCATCGCCGCTGCCTTTGGCATGACGCTGTCGACGCTGATTGCGCGCGCCGAGCAGCAAGGTGGCGGCCTGCTGCGCGAGAGTGAGCAGCCGGTTTGGCGCGACCCCGGTACGGGCTATGTCCGCCGGCATCTGTCGCCGGTTTCCGACACGCCGCTCGAATTGATCCGGGTGCAACTGCCGGCTGGCGCCAGTGTGAGTTTCCCGGCGGCGTCCTATGCCTTCATCAAGCAGCAGATGTGGCTGATCTCCGGGCGACTTGAGTTCACCGAGGGTGATATGGTGCATAGTCTCGAGCCCGGCGACTGCCTGGCGCTCGGCGCGCCGTCGGACTGCACGTTCCATGCCGTCGGACCGCAGCCGGCCGACTATCTGGTTGCGCTGGTCAGGGGCTGAAATCGTGGCAAGACGTCCCAAGCGCTCCGACAATGGCGGACCGCCGCTCGATGATTACAAGGGCCCGCCATGGGGCAAGGGCGATCCCTACATCTTCCTGGCCTGGCAGGCAGCGCATGCCAAGGCGTGGAAGGCGCCAAGCCGTGACGTGATGCTGATGCGCATGGAAAAGGCCGAGCGGCTTGGCCTGACCTATGAGGAATACACGCTCGAAATCCTCGAACGCGGGCTGCATCTGCAGCCGAAAGACACCGATCGCATCGCCGCGATCAAGGCGAGACGAAAGCGGCGCCGCGTCGCGCGTCTGGATTAGCAAGGGAAAGTGCAGGTGAGTCCCATCGAAATCAGGTCGCTGACTGCGGAAACACGCGACATGCTGGCCGACCTCCTGATCGAGACGGTCGCGGCCGGCGGCTCCGTCAGCTTCATGCATCCCTTATCCAGGCAAGCGGCGGAAACCTTCTGGAGCAACTCGTTGATGGCAGCAGAGAGAGGTGAAAGAGCGGTGCTGGGTGCTTGGTATGGCGACGCGTTGATCGGCACCGTCACCTTGCTGCTCGACTTTCCGGTCAATCAGCCGCACCGGGCCGAGATCGCCAAGCTCATGACCCGCGTCGAACACCGCGGCAAGGGCATAGCGAGCCGGCTGATGCGGGCGGCCGAAACGCTCGCCGTCGAGAAAGGCCGCACGCTTCTGGTGCTGGACACCGCAACCGAGGAGGGCGCTTCCGGCCTTTACGAAAAACTCGGCTTCACGCTCACTGGCGAAATACCGGACTTTGCCCTGAAACCGCATGGCGGGCTGACCGGCACGCTCATCTACTGGAAGCGCATCGGCGGCGCTGCCTAAGCCTTGTGGTGAACCTCTTGCAGCGCGTAGACCGGCGTCGCGATGCCTTCCATGCGCGCCTTCAGCTGCAGCGCCAGGAACTGGGAGTAATGGCGCGACTGGTGCAAATTGCCGCCATGGAACCACAGCGCCTCCTGCTGCGTCGGCTTCCACATGTTGCGCAGCTCGCCTTCCCAGGGGCCTGGGTCCTTCGTGGTGTTGGAGCCGAGGCCCCAGCATTTGCCGACCTTGTCGGCGACCTCCCGTGAGATCAAATCGGCCGCCCAGCCATTCATCGAACCGTAGCCGGTGGCGTAGACGATGAGATCGGCCGGCAGTTCCGATCCATCGCTGAGCAGGACCGAATGCTCCTTGATCTCCTTCACGTCGACACCGCTTTTCAGCTTGATCGACCCGTCGATGATCAGGTCGGAGGCGCCGACATCGATGTAATAGCCCGAGCCGCGTCGCAGATATTTCATGAAAAGGCCGGAGCCGTCGTCGCCCCAGTCGAGCATGAAGCCGGCCTTCTCCAGGCCTTTGTAGAAGTTGGCGTCGCGCTTCTTCATCTCGGCATAGGCCGGAATCTGGAATTCGTGCAGGATCTTGTAGGGCAGGGAGGCGAAGACGAGGTCGGCCTTGGCTGTGGTCATGCCGCTCGCAACCGCCTTTTCCGAATAGAGCGAGCCCAGGCCGATCTCCATCAGCGTGTCCGACTTGACGATGTGCGTGGTCGAGCGCTGCACCATGGTGACGTCGGCGCCGGCCTCCCAAAGGGCTGCTGCAATGTCGTGGGCGGAGTTGTTCGAGCCGATGACGACAGCTTGTCTGCCGACATAGGCATCGGGTCCCGGATGCTTCGAGGAGTGATGCTGGTCGCCCTTGAATGTGTCCATGCCCTTGAAGTTCGGCATGTTGGCCTTGCCGGATTGCCCCGTGGCCAGCACCAATTGTTTCGGCTTCAGCGTGATGTCCTTGCCGTCGCGGCGCACCACCACCGTCCATTCCTTCTTGCTGTCGTCATAGACAGCGCTCATGGCCTCGGTCGACGACCAGTAGTTCAGCTCCATTACCTTGGCGTACATTTCCAGCCAGTCGCCGATCTTGTCCTTGGGCGCGAAGACCGGCCAGTTCCTGGGAAAGTCGATATAGGGCAGATGGTCGTACCAGACCGGATCGTGCAGGCAGAGCGATTTGTAGCGCTTGCGCCAGCTGTCGCCGGCCCGTTCGTTCTTCTCGACGATGATGGTCGGCACGCCGAGCTGCCGCAGCCGCGCGCCGAGCGCGATGCCGCCCTGGCCGCCGCCAATGATGAGCGTATAGGGCTGCGTCTTGAAGCCGAGCTCGGCGGCCTCCTTCTCGCGCTCCTCCTTCCAGGTCGGGCGGTTCTTGCCATGGCCGTGCTTGGCGCCGAGCGGGCGGTCGAAACCGGCCGGCTCCTCATGGCCCTTCAGCTCGACCATGGTGGTGAGCAACGTCCAGATCTTGCCGTCCTTCAGCCGGATGTGGCCGAAGCCGCGCGCCACAGACGTTTCGAAACTGATCCAGCCGTCGAGCAGGCCATCGTTTTCAGTGGCGTCCTCGCCCCTGGCGATCGCCCAGTTCGATGGGTTGGTTTTGGCCAGCTGGCTCACCAGCATGTCGCGCACCTGGTCACGGCCTTCCATGGTCTTGATGTTCCAGGTGAAGCTGACGAGATCGCGCCAAAAACAATCCTCCTGAAAGCAGGCGACCGCCTTGTCGATGTCACCGGCGGCGAGTGCCGCGCCGAAGCGATCGAGCAGGTCGGAAAGCTTCTTGTTGGGGGCCTTGTCGAGCATTGAATTTCCTCCGCGATTTTTCTTGGCCGCCTGTAGCGAGCGGAACCCTGCCGAAGCTTGACGTCCGGCCTGGCGCAGTATCGCGACAAATTATGCGCCGCGTCACGTCGTCCAATAGTTTGCCGCGTATTCAGGGGCTTATCGGGAAATCGGGACGCCGAAGACCGTTGCGAACCAGCGGCGGACCGCTTCTTCGGCCGGGCTCAGATGCGCGCCCGAAGGTGCGGTCAGATAGTGGCCGGCACCGCTCGACAGCGTAAAGCCGGACAGGGTAACGAGAGATCCTTCGCGCAGTGCCGCGTCGGCCAACGGTCGCGATCCCAGCACCATGCCGGCGCCGTGCTTCGCCGCCTCCAACGCGGTAACGAAACTGTCGAATTTGTGCGTGGGCCCGAGCGCCGGCTTCATCCGGGCGACGGCGAACCACTCGCCCCACATTTCCCGCGCGCCGACCACTGTAAGTCTCGGCAATCCTGTCCAATCCTTGGCCTTGGCGACATTTGGCGACGCCATCGGCGTTAAGGTTTCGCGGGTGAGGCGGTCGGCCTGCCGTCCGGCAAAGGAGCCGGAGCCAATGCCGAATCGGATGTCGAGACCCACAAAGCGCTCGCCGTAATCGGCCGGTGTGTGGATGGTCTCGATCTGCAGCTGGACGAAGGGCAGGTCCTTGGCCATTTGCGGCAGCTTCGGCGCGATCATCAGCACGGCAAACGAGATCGGCGAGCGTATCGTCACGCTCTGGACGGTCTTGGGTTCGAACAACTCGCGCGTGCTGTTGGCGATCACGGCAAAGGCCGATTGCAGATGCGGCAGGTAGGCGGCACCCTCCGGCGTCAATTCGACGCCGCGCGCCAGGCGGATGAACAGCGGCTGCTTCAACCGCTCTTCGAGAGAACGGATGTGCTGGCTGACCGCAGCCTGGGTCAGGCCAAGCTCGGCCGCGGCGGCGGTGAAATTCGACAGCCGCGCGGCGGCCTCGAAACTCCGCAGCCAGTCGAGCGGCGGCAAGGGCAGGGTTGTTTGAGGCATAAACCGTTTATGGCCTTTGGCCGCAAAATGATAATTTGAGTTATGCCTTCGACATCATCACGATGCAACCGGAAACCCTGCGGAGTTGGCTGCGGGGCGCAGCGGACAGGAACGGATCTCCATGCTTACCCAGGCGCTGATCGGCGACGAAGGAAGGACGATCGACCTCGGGTGGAAGGATGGCGCGCGCACTCGCTTTCACGCCGTGTGGTTGCGCGACAATGCGCTCGACGACAAGACGCGCAGCGCCGGCAACGGCCAGCGGCTGATCACCATTCTCGACATTCCCGCGCAGACATGGATCGGCGCAGCCGCGATCAAGGGCGATGCGCTTGAAGTCAGTTTCGAACCGGAGGGAAAGACGGTGCGCTTTCCTGCGGCATGGCTGAGCGCCAATGCCTATGACCGCGATGCCGCCCGACAGCCCGGCTGGACAGGCGAGGGCACCGTGCGATGGACCAGGGCCTCTATGCAGAATTCGGTGCCGCGCGCCGGCTATCTCGCTGCCAGCCGCGATCGCGCCGTCTTGCGGCAATGGCTGTCGGCGGTGAAGACCTACGGCTTCGCGGTGATGGACGATTTGCCGGCCGAATCCGGGGCGCTGTGCAAAGTGTCCGATCTGTTCGGCTATATCAGGGAGACCAATTACGGCCGCTGGTTCGAGGTGCGCGCCGAGGTCAATCCAACCAATCTGGCCTACACCAATCTTGGCCTGCAGGCGCATACCGACAATCCCTATCGCGATCCGGTGCCGACCTTGCAGATCCTGTCCTGCATCGAAAACACGGTGGAGGGCGGCGAATCCAGCGTCGTCGATGGTTTTGCCGTGGCGGCCGCGCTGCAGGCAGAAAACCCCGAACGCTTCCGGCTGTTGAGTTCATACCCGGCGCGTTTCGAATATGCGGGGTCGTCGGGCGTGCGATTGCAGGCCAAGCGGCCGATGATCGAGCTCGGGCCGGATGGCGAACTCATCGCCATCCGCTTCAACAACCGCTCGCTGGCGCCGACCGTCGATGTGCCGTTCGCGGAGATGGAGGCCTACTACGCCGCCTATCGCCGGTTTGCCGAACTGATCGAGGATCCGTCCTTCGAAGTGACCTTCAAGCTCGAGGCGGGCCAGGCCTTCATCGTCGACAACGCCCGCGTCATGCATGCCCGCAAGGCGTTCTCCGGCACCGGCAAGCGCTGGCTGCAGGGCTGCTACGCCGACAAGGATGGCCTTTTGTCGACGCTGTCGGCGATCGAACACGAGTTCAAGGAAGCAGCGGAAATGAGCAGCCAGGATTTGAACGCGAGCAACATCGTCGAATTCATCGCCGATATTTTCGAACGCCGAGGGGCGGAATCCTATCTCGGCGAACCCGTCACCATGTCGGAGCACATGTTGCAGGGCGCCTGGTTCGCCGAAAAGGACGGCGCGCCCGATGTGCTGGTGGCGGCAGCACTGCTGCACGATATCGGCCACTACACCAGCGAGTTCGGCACCTATTCGCCCGACGATGTCGAGGACAAGCATCATGACGAAGCCGGCGGCGAAGTGCTGGCGCCGTTCTTTCCACCCGTGATCGTCGAATGCGTCAGGCTGCATGTCGCGGCCAAGCGCTACCTTTGCGCCACCGACCCGAGCTATTTCGGCAGGCTGTCGCAGGCCTCGGTCCACACGCTGTCGCTGCAAGGCGGGCCGATGAATGCCGAAGAGGTGGCCGAGTTCCGCAAGAACCCGTTCCACGAGGAAGCGGTGCGGGTTCGCATCTGGGACGAGGCCGGCAAGATCGCCAACATGAAGACCCGGGCATTTCGCGACTACATGCCGCTGCTGCAGCGGGTTGTCCGCGACTTCGCCAATCGCGCCTGATCATAATCCGGGGAAGAAACGGCATGTGCTACCGCTTCGACGGCGAGCATGCGCTAACCGTATGCCGGAGACCTGCCGCAAGCGTCTGCGTGCCGCAGGCGCTCGCGCCTCGCTGCCGATCCCTACCGGTGACGAGCCTTGTCACCGCGGATTTTATTGCGACATCCGTCGGCGCGGCCAAGATCAGTAGGTCAGACTTCGGTGTATATTTGACTCAGACGAAGGTCTGAGAATCGAGCTGAAAGCACGAAAGGAGAGTTTCCTCAGCGTTTGTAAGCCGCAATTTTGGGCTGTTCATTCTTGAATACCGTGACACATCATGATGAGATGGTGGCATGAATGGAGAAAGGCAGCCCCTGTTTTCATCCGTGCGTCGCTGGGCGTACTTTAGCTTGCGCGTATTCGCGGCGGTTGCGGTGACGATGCCGGTGCTTGGTCTGCGGTTGAGCCATGTCGACGGCTACAAGATCGAATTCGCCGCTGCCAGCGCCAAGAGCGGAAACAATGGCAATGGTAACGGTGGTGGCAACGGTAGTGGTAACGGTAATGGCTCAGGCGGCAACGCCGGGAATGGCAACGCCAACGGAAAGGGAAAAAATGGTGCCGGCGACAACGCCCCCGGTAGCCAAGCTCCCAGTAGCCAAGTCAATGCCGCTGGCGACACGGTGACGGTACAGGGCGCCAAAATCCAGGTCGTGCATCGCGATGGATTCAGCGAAAGCATCGAGGCCGGCCGCTTCACTATGAAGGATCCGCTTGGAAGGACAATTGTCGAACGCGCCGTAAGGGCCTCCGACATTGCTCGTCTGAAAGGGCTGTAACTGTTGGTTCGCCAACCAGCATCCGACCTTCAGACAAGCCCCGATCTCCCTATACAAGACCCGTTTTGGGCGCGTGCATAAGAATGGCTGCTTCGGTGCGGTTTCGCACCTTTAGCTTTTGAAATATCCGAGTCATGTGGTGTTTTACCGTTTTCTCCTGCAGGTTGAGACGTTTGGCGACTTCTTTATTGCTCAGTCCTTCGCCTACCAAGGAGATTATCCCAAGCTCGCGTCCCGAGAGATTGGCAACGAGATCGGTTGTGCGCTTTTCCGGCCGGATCAGTTCATTCAAAAGCTGCGCTGACAGGGTCGGCGAAACATATTTTTTTCCTGCGGCTATATAAGTCAGCACCTCGGCCAGCGATGCCGCCCCAATCCCTTTCAGCACATATCCGCGTACGCCCAGCCTGAGCGCCGTTGCCAGATCGGCGTTCGCCTCCGAGACGGTGAGCATGACGATCTTGCAGTCAGGCTGAGTTGCAAGAATATTTTCCGCTGCGGCCAGACCCCCTCCCGGCAAACTGATGTCGAGCAGCAATATGTCGGGATTTGCCAAGGCCGCAAGCTGTTCGGCATCCGTCGCGGTTTCGCCCGCACCAACGACTTCGAAGCCGCCGATTTCGGCGAGGCTGCGAGCCACACCCTCGCGAAACAGCGGATGATCATCAACAATGGCAATCCTTATGGGAGCGGTCATTTCTGGTCCTCGATGTTGAGCGTTATGGTCAGCCGGGTCCCCCTGGGGCTCGAAAAGGTCTCGAAGTGACCTCCGATACTTTCGATACGTTCCCTCATACCGGCGAGTCCAAGTCCTTCACACGATCCCGACTGGAATCCAGGGCCGTGATCAAGCACTTGAATGAGGAGCTTGCCCTGCGTCACTCTCGCCTTGACAGCCTGCCCCTTGCCCAGACCGTGTCGCCAGGCATTGTTCAGCCCCTCCTGCGCGAAGCGAAAGATGCTTATTTTCTCGGAGGTCCCCAGGTCGGGCAGGCGAGATGGCAGTGAAAGCGATACGGAAGAGGCTGTACGGCGTTCATGTTCGGCAACCGCAAGCCGCAATATCTCCGCGACTGTCGAAGCTTCGATCTGTGGCAGCACGAGGCCGGTGCAGATGGCGCGGATCTCCCGCATCGCCTCATCCAACGTATGATGGATATCGGCGATCTCGGTCTTGCGGTGGCTTGGGGATGCGGCGGGATCGAGCAGCAGAGGGCTGTCCATGCGCAGCGCAGCCAGTGCGACGAGCTGAGCTGGACCGTCATGCAAATCAGACCCGATGCGACGCAAGTAACGTTCGTTGATTGCCGTTGCTCGGCGCGACGCCTGCTGGACGCGCTCCCGCAAAGCGGAATTCTGCTCCAAAAGCAACTGAAGCTCCGCCACTTGTGTCTCAAGCGCTGAACGCTGCGTTTCGATAGTGCTGCTGCCGCGAAGCACGATTCCCGAGAGCATCGCCAAGGCGACCGCGGTCGCGCCAGCCACGAGCAGCCAGCTCGACCATAGTGCCGAGTTTAAAGTGCCCTGAAGATCGTCGGCTATCTCGTAGAACTCGGAAACGGCCACAACATCGCCCGACCACGGCTCTCGAACCGGATTGTAGATCTCGAGCAGCGAGGCGGTGGGGCTCTTCCGTTCCTTCCTTTCACTTTCGTCCAGATCATTGAATTGCGCCACCACGTTTCCGCCGAACGCATGCAGCAAGTTCGCATTTGGCTCGAAGGTCTGGCCAATAAGAGCCGCGTCTTTGGCGTACAGCACCTTGCCATCACGCCGCCAAAGCACGAACGACGCCAGTTTTTTTCCGAGAGCACCCTGGTCCAGGGTTTCATCGAGTGCCCGTTTAACGGTGTCGCTGAGCTGCTGGCTTTTGCGCATATCCGGCAGGATTGGCGCGATGACACTGTCGACGTAAAGCGCGGTCGTGCTTGCAGAGTTGCGGATCACTCCATCTCGTATTTGCGAGGTGACCCATAGGCCGACGACCAGCATCAGCGACAGCAGCCCAATGCTTCCGACTATGATGAACTGCCAAGCCAACGATAGCCTGTTCCAGTTTTGATAGAGACTATCAATGTAGCGCACGTCTCAACCGACCCCGCGAGCTTTGGCCGTGCCAAAATCCTAAGCCATCCTACAACTAGAACGGTCGATGGTGCGAGCAAGCGCTAGGTTGAATTGCCGGGGAAACCGCAATTTCAGGGCATGATCCCACCGCCACCCGCGGGGAACGGCGGTGGGATCAGCGTTACTGTATGATCTTGACGATCTTCCGCGTGCCGGGGTCGACCAGCACGGTTCGCCCGTCGACCACAACGTAGCGATACTTGACGCTCGGCACTTCATGCAGTTCCACCGTGTCGGGAATGGCGGTCCCCACGTTCAATTCGACACCTGGAATCTTCACCGACGCAAGGGGCTGCTTTTTCACGTATTCGCGCACAACCGTTTCCTGCTCCGGCGCGATGATGACGTCTTGAGCAGCAACTACGCCCGCGCTCGCGAGCAGCAAGAATCCGGCAATTGCGGTCGACTGGTACATGGTCGTCATGATTCTCTCCTTCATGCGAGCAACGCTCATGCATCTTGCGCGAGCTCGATTCCGATACGGTGGTGTTGGTGAGGTTGATGCACACCGCAAGCCGAACGGGCTTTTCGCGGCTGCGTTCCCGTGTGGGGCTTCGGTCCGGGCGTCATCGGGCCAATGGACGATAGGGGGAGGGACCAAAGTCTGGTGCCAGGCTGTAGAGGTCCTAGAGCCTCCTCAGGGCGGAACACAGGGTTCTCGGCATCGTTGAGATCAGCACTTGTGGGAGGCGTTAATGGACAACAGCGTCCATCAGGCACGATGGTTGCTCTTGCCTGTTTTCGGGGTAGCCATCCTGGTCATGACGACGGGAGTACTTCTAAGCTTGTGAGGCTGGTGTCATCGCTATGGGATCGCAAGCTCAGGAAAAAACAAAATGTTGCGTTGCATTAATTGTTTGATGCAATTTGTAGGTGATTGTTGCAAAATTACTGCCAACATTCATTGGTCTTCTTAGAAGCCCGATTTATTCACAAAATGTGGAACAAAGTATTTTTGGCAGAGTTGGCTAGGCTGAGGGACCGACTCTTTAAGGAGAAAGCAGATGAAACATGTGTTGATCACAGGCATGATTGCGCTTGGCGTCGGGTGCGGCGCCGCGATCGCCCAGACCCAGGCCGTGCAGCCGAGCGGTGGCGACAACTGCGCCGCCGGCGCGGCCGATTGCCAGAAGGGCGGCAAGGCCGGAGAACAGGCGCAAGGCAAGATGAAGTCACAGACCGATCAGAATGCACAGGGCCAGGCTGGCGCCACGACCGATCAGCAGGCTCAGGGCAAAGCCAAGCTCAAGACGGGTGAACAGGCACAGGGCAAGGCCGGGACCAGTACCGAGCAGAATGCTCAGGGTCAGGCCGGCGCCACGACCGATCAGCAGGCTCAGGGCAAGGCCAAGCTCAAGACCGATGAACAGGCCCAAGGCAAGGCCGGGACCAGCACCGAGCAGAATGCTCAGGGCCAGACCGGCACCAGCACCGAGAAGCAGGCTCAGGGCAAGGCCAAGCTCAAGACGGATGAACAGGCCCAAGGCAAGGCCGGGACCAGCACCGAGCAGAACGCTCAGGGCCAGACCGGCACCAGCACCGAGAAGCAGGCTCAGGGCAAAGCCGGGACCAGCACCGAGCAGAACGCTCAGGGCCAGACCGGCACCAGCACGGATCAGCAGGCCCAGGGCAAGGCCGGGACCACCACCGAGCAGAACGCTCAGGGCAACACAAACGTTCAGACGGACCAGGGCAATACGGCCTCGATCAACAACGTGACCGTCGAGCAGAAGACGCAGGTCACGCAGATCATCCACGAGACCAGGGTTGAGCCGGTGAAGAACGTCGACTTCGACATTTCGGTCGGCATCGAGGTGCCGCGGCACAAAGTGCGCCTGCACCGTCTGCCGGCGCGCATTGTCAAGATCGTCCCGGCCTACGAATCCTATGAGTACTTCGTGCTGGCCGACGGGCGCATCGTCATCGTCGACCCGGATACGTACAAGATCGTGCTGATCCTGACGTGACACGGCAGTGGCTCTTGTTCCCGGCGCGGTGCGATTGAGGGGTATCGTATGCGCCGCGGTGGCCCGCCGACCAGAGGCGGCGGGCCACTTGCTTTGTCTTTCGCATCGCGCGTTTTTCCCGTTGACACCTTGCCTTTCACCCTCGTAGTGTCCGCCACGATGAAAAAGGCACTCATTCTCGTAGGAAAGCGCGTGGGCAAGGCGGTGTAACCGCCGGGCGAAAACCTCCCATGCGCAACACACAGGCTCCCATCGGGGGCCTTTTTTATTGCCAGAAACACGACTAAACGACCAGCAATCGCCTCATGGCTAGAAGTACGGGACCAGACCGATGAGCAACGGACAGAACGAACGGCGCGAAATGCCAAACAGGGAAATGACTGGCGCCGAAATGGTGGTGCAGGCGCTGAAGGACAACGGCGTCAAGCATGTCTTCGGTTATCCCGGCGGCGCGGTGCTTCCGATCTATGACGAAATCTTCCAGCAGGACGAGGTCGAGCACATCCTCGTCCGCCACGAGCAAGGCGCAGGACATGCGGCCGAAGGCTATGCCCGCTCGACCGGCAAGGCCGGCGTCATGCTGGTGACCTCCGGCCCTGGCGCCACCAATGCGGTGACGCCGCTGCAGGATGCGCTGATGGATTCGATCCCGCTGGTCTGCCTGACCGGGCAGGTGCCGACTTCGCTGATCGGCTCCGACGCGTTCCAGGAGTGCGACACGGTCGGCATCACGCGCCCCTGCACCAAGCACAACTGGCTGGTGAAGGACGTCAACGAATTGGCCGCCACCATCCATGAGGCCTTCCATGTCGCGACGACCGGCCGCCCCGGCCCGGTGGTGGTCGACATTCCGAAGGATGTGCAGTTCGCCAAAGGCATCTATGTGCCGCCGCAGGCGGCGCCGCGCACCAGCTATCAGCCGAAGGTCCAGGGCGACCTGGAAAAGATCAAGGCCGCCGTCGAACTGATGGCCAGCGCCAAGAAGCCGATCATCTATTCGGGCGGCGGCGTCATCAACTCCGGTCCGGAGGCCAGCCATCTGCTGCGCGAACTGGTCGACCTCACCGGCTTCCCGATCACCTCGACGCTGATGGGCCTCGGCGCCTATCCGGCATCGGGCAAGAACTGGATGGGCATGCTGGGCATGCACGGCACTTATGAAGCCAATATGGCGATGCATGATTGCGACGTGATGATCTGCATCGGCGCGCGCTTCGACGACCGCATCACCGGACGGCTGACCGCCTTCTCGCCCAACTCGAAGAAGATCCACATCGACATCGATCCATCGTCGATCAACAAGAACGTGCACACGGAAGTGCCCATCATCGGCGATGTCGGCCGGGTGCTGGAGGATATGGTGCGGCTGTGGCGGGCGAGCGCCAAGGCCGACAAGAAGGCGCTCCATCCCTGGTGGGAGCAGATAGCCAAATGGCGCGCGCGTGACTCGCTCGCCTTCAAGATGAACCACGATGTGATCATGCCGCAATATGCCATCCAGCGGCTCTACGAACTGACCAAGGACATGGACACCTACATCACCACCGAGGTCGGCCAGCACCAGATGTGGGCGGCGCAGCACTATCATTTCGAGAAGCCGAACCGCTGGATGACGTCGGGCGGGTTGGGCACGATGGGCTACGGCCTGCCGGCGGCGCTCGGCGTGCAGATCGCGCACCCGGACGCGCTGGTCATCGACATCGCAGGCGACGCCTCGGTGCAGATGACGATGCAGGAGATGAGCGCGGCGGTGCAGCACAATGCGCCGATCAAGATCTTCATCCTCAACAACCAGTATATGGGCATGGTGCGTCAGTGGCAGCAGCTGCTGCACGGCAACCGCCTGTCGCATTCCTATACCGAAGCGATGCCCGACTTCGTCAAGCTGGCTGACGCCTATGGCGGCCACGGCATTCGTTGCGAGAAGCCGGACGAGTTGGACGATGCGATCAAGGAGATGATCGCGGTGAAGAAGCCGGTGCTGTTCGATTGCCGGGTGGCGACGCTCGCCAACTGCTTCCCGATGATCCCGTCGGGCAAGGCGCATAATGAAATGCTCCTGCCCGACCAGGCGACCGACGAAGCCGTGGCCAACGCCATCGACGCCAAGGGCAGGGAACTGGTCTAGGTCCAAGCCGGGGCAGGGCTGTCGCGAGAAGCCGTGCGCAAACAGAGAATTAGCTCAAAGTCTGAAATCGAGATTCATGTCATGAACGCACAGCTTCAACCGACCGGCTCCGCCTATTTCATCGCCAAGGAAACGGAAAAGCCGGAGAACCACACGCTCTCCGTGCTGGTCGACAATGAGCCCGGCGTGCTTGCCCGGGTCATCGGCCTGTTTTCCGGCCGCGGTTATAACATCGAGAGCCTCACCGTCTCCGAGACCGAACACGAGAAGCACCTGTCACGCATCACCATCGTGACGCGCGGCACGCCGCATGTGCTGGAGCAGATCAAGCACCAGCTCGAACGCATCGTGCCGGTGCACCGCGTCGTCGATCTCACCGTGCGCTCGCACGAGTTCGGCCAGGAGCGGCCGCTGGAACGCGAGTTGGCGCTGGTCAAGGTCGCCGGCACTGGCGAAGCCCGCGTCGAGGCGCTGCGTCTGGCGGATGCTTTTCGCGCGTCGGTCATCGACGCCAACACCGAGCACTTCATCTTCGAGATTACCGGCAAGGGTTCGAAGCTCGACCAGTTCATCGCCATCATGAAGCCGCTCGGCCTGGTCGAGATCTGCCGCACCGGCGTGGCGGCGATGAACCGGGGCCCGCAGGGGATGTAGTCTCAGTCCAACTATTTTACCGGCTTAGGATCGACCTTGCCGCTCGCCAGATTCTTACTCTCCCTTTTGATCGGGCGCGATACCGGACAGACGTCCTGGACGAAGCCGTTCAGCGTGTTAACCAGATTGTTCTGGACCAGCGAGTAGCGGATGAATTGTCCCTGCCGCTCCCTGGCGATGAGGCCGGCCGTCTCCAGGATGCTCAGATGCTGCGAGATCGACGGCTTCGACATGTCGAAGCGCGCCGCGATCTCGCCCGCGGTCAGCGAGGAGTGGGCGAGATAGGCGAGGATCTTGCGCCTCGGCTGCGATGACAGCGCCTCGAACACGCGCTGTATGGCGCTGCTTGCCCCGATAGCCGTGTCGCCATCCGCTGCATTGTCTTCGATCACCGCCTGCCTCTTGGTCCGGAAATGTTTCCTGCAGAGGAGGGGTACCGATGAAGACCATATCCACAGGCAGAATGATCTCGCAGCCCTTGAGCGATGCCGAAGATGGCGAGGTCGTCTGGATGCCGGCCAAGTCGATCTGGGTCGGTGCGATGACGCTGATTGCGTTGGTGTTCGGGCCGCTGACCTTCAGCTGGAGCGCTTTCGCCCTGTTCGTAGCGACGACGGCGGTGACGATCTGCGCCGGACACTCGGTCGGCATGCATCGCCTGCTCATCCATCGCTCTTCAAGGTTCACATCTGGCTCGAACACGCGCTGGTCTATCTCGGCACGCTCGTCGGCATGGCCGGTCCGTTCGGCATGATCTATGCGCATGACATACGAGACTGGGCGCAGCGCCAGACGGCTTGTCACGAGCTGCACGCCCACCGCCGGCCTTTCTTCACCGACGCTTTCTGGCAAATGCATTGCGCCGTGGCGTTGCGCAATCCGCCTGACTTCGTCATCGAGCCGTCGATCAGAAACGACCGCTTCTACAAATTCGTCGAGCGGACCTGGATGCTGCAGCAACTGCCGTGGGCGATCCTTTTCTTGCTGCTCGGCGGGTGGAGCTGGGTGGTCTGGGGTATTGCGGTGCGTATCTCCGTGTCGCTGACCGGGCATTGGCTGGTCGGGCATTTCGCACATCGCAGCGGGCAGCAGGGCTGGCGCGTCGATGGCGTTGCCGTGCAGGGCTACAACCTGCCGCGTTTCGGCCTGGTGACCTTTGGCGAGAGTTTCCACGGCAATCACCATGCGTTTCCCGAATCCGCAAAGCTCGGCCTGGAACGCGGGCAGATCGATCTCGGCTGGCTCTTCATCCGCATCCTGGCTGCCCTCGGCCTCGCGCATGGCGTGAAGCTTCCCGGGAACACGCCGAGGCGCAAAGGCCTGCGGCGTGTGGCTTGCCGTCAGGAGGCGGCCGCCGCTCCCAGCCTGTTGTCGGCGCGGCCCCACGGCAGGGAGACTGTGCCGGCGTGGCTGGCTCGGATAGACGGATCACGGCGAAGCGCTTTGGACCAATGGAATGAGGTTGCGTCCAGCGCCCTGTCGATTTAAGTCAGCATTGCTGACCTTTGTGAGCCGTCATGACCCTCGACGCTTTCCTTGCCCTTTTGGTCTACGCCTTCGTGACCTCGATCACGCCGGGGCCGAACAACCTCATGCTCTTGGCGTCGGGCGTGAATTTCGGCCTCGTCAGAACCATTCCGCATATGCTGGGCATCAGCATGGGTTTCTTGGTGCTGTTGCTTGCCGTCGGCTTCGGCCTGGGCGCGGTGCTGACGGCGTTTCCGGCCTTGCACACCGGATTGAAGATCGCCGGCGCTGCCTATCTGCTCTATCTCGCCTGGAAGATCGCCATGTCGCGCTCGCTGTCCAGCAAGGGTGAGACGGAGGCACGGCCGATGCGCTTCATCGAGGCAGCCGCATTCCAGTGGGTCAATGCGAAAGCCTGGGTGATGGCGATCACCGCCATGGCCGTCTACTCCAATCCGGACCACCCGTTCCTGTCGGTGGCGCTGATCGCGATCGCCTTCACCGTCGTCAACCTGCCGAGCGTCTCGGTGTGGGCCGGTTTCGGCACGGCGCTGCGCGGGTTCCTGTCGGATCCGGTGAGGCTGAAATGGTTCAACATCGCCATGGGTGTGCTCTTGGGGGCGACGCTCTGGCCGATGCTGAAGTAGACGCATCCCGCCTGAGATCTCAACCGCATCCTGGCTGGTTTTCCGACTGCTGAGCCGGCTGCATAGTCATTGTGCAGTGCACATTAAATCTTCGTAATGCCGTGTTTTGGCCCTTTTCCGACAAATGTGCGTCCTATCTACTTCGGCTAGATCGCGGCAAGACGCCGTGATTGGGTAGAATGAGACCACCGGGTTCGGCGTGTCGGATCATAGGGCTTTCAGTCGATGCGCGGAAAAGTCGTTCTGGCGGTGGTGGTGGCAGCGGCCTGTGTCGCCGCGGCATGGGTCTATTTTTCGCCGGCGGCAATGAGCAGTCTGCGGCAGATGCTGCCGGGCGCCAGGCAGGCGGCAGCAACGGACAAGCCGGCTGGATCGGACAAGGCTTCGGCCGACAAGGCTGGGGGCAAATCCGGCGCCGGCGGTAATGCCGCCCGTTCGGCCTCGATCGTCTCGGCCACCGCGACAATGGCCGATTTTCCGATCCGCCGTTACGCCATCGGCTTCGTGTCTTCGCCGGCCGTGGTCAACATCAACGCCCGCGTGTCCAGCCAGATCGTATCGATCGACGTCAAGGACGGCCAGATGGTGAAGGCCGGCGACCTGCTGTTCTCGCTCGACGACAGGGCGCTCAAGGCGCAGCTTGCCAAGGATCAGGCGACGCTCGCCAAGGACCAGGCCCTGCTAACCAGTTCGGGCTCCGACCTCCAGCGCGCCAAGGATCTCGTCGCCAAGCAGGCCGGCACGCAGCAGACCTACGACCAGGCGGTGGCGGCGCAAAAGGCTGCCGCGGCGACGGTCGATGCCGACAAGGCGACGATCGACGCCGACAATGTCCAGCTCGGCTTTGCCAGCATCAAGGCGCCGATTGCCGGCCGGCTGGGCGCGGTCAACGTTTCGGTCGGTGACCTGGTTACCTTGAGCAACGGCAACTCGAGCACGGCCACGCCGCTGGTGACGATCACCGAGATGGATCCGCTGCAAGTCAACTTCAACCTGCCGGAGAGCAACCTGGCGCTGCTGCACAAGGCGCTGGCCAACCCGCAGCAAGGCGCGGTGACGCTGACCAAGGATGGCGATCCGATGCCGATCGGCAAGGGCACTCTCGACTTCGTCGATTCCAGCGTCGACACCGCGTCCGGTACGATCGCGACACGGGCGAGCATTCCCAATGCCGATCTTTCACTGTGGCCCGGCCAGTATGTGAATGTCGTGCTCGACGCCGGCATCATGCCGCAGATGACATCCATCCCGACGGTCGCGATCCAGCCCAGCCAGAAGGGGCCGTTCGTCTATGTCGTCAAGCCGGACAACACGGTCGAGATGCGGCCGGTGCAGGTGGCGCTGACCGAAGGCGAAAACAGCGCCATCAGCGAGGGCGTCAAGTCGGGCGAGAAGGTTGTCGTCGAGGGCCAAACCAGGCTGAAGGACGGCGCCAGCGTGCATGAAGGCAAGGCAACTGCCGGCCGTCAGGCAGCGCCTAAGGTGGCGGAAGCCGACAAAGCCGGCGGAGCTGCCCAATGATCTCAGAATTCTGCATAAGAAGGCCTGTCGCGACGCTGCTGATGTCGTTCGCCCTCGTGCTGGGCGGGCTGTTTGCCTACAAGTTCCTGCCGGTGGCGGCGCTGCCGAGCGCCGAATTCCCGGTCGTCAATGTCTCGGCCAACCTGGCCGGCGCGTCACCCGAAACCATGGCCACTTCGGTGGCGACGCCGCTGATCAAGCAGTTCGCCACCATTGCCGGCATCGATTCCATCTCGACCAGCAATTCGCTGGGACGCACGTCCATTGCCATCCAGTTCGTGCTCAACCGGGATATCGACGCGGCGGCCGCCGACGTGCAGGCGGCGATCGCACGCACGCAGCGGCAACTGCCGCCCGAGATGACAGCGCCGCCGAGCTATCGCAAGGTCAATCCGGCCGACGCGCCGATCCTTCTGATGTCGCTGGTCAGCGACACGGTTCCGCTCACCGACCTCGACGCCTTCGCCGAAAACGTCATCTCGCCCTCGCTGTCGACCATCGACGGCGTGGCGCAGGTGTCGATCTTCGGCCAGCAGAAATATGCGGTGCGCGTGCAGATCGACCCGACGGCGCTGGCGGCGCGCGGCATTTCGATCGACCAGCTGCAGACGGCAATCGCGTCGGCCAACTCCAACACGCCGCTCGGCGTCTTGCAGAACGACAAGCAGCAGCTGACCATCACGGCCAATACGCAGCTCACCGATGCTGCCGGGTTCTCCAACCTCATCATCGCCACCAAGAACGGCCATCCGGTGCGGCTGGGCGAGGTGACGCGCGTCATCGACTCGGTCGAGACCACGACGACTGCAAGCTGGTATGACGGCACGCGCGCCATCATCCTGGCGGTGCAGCGCCAGCCCGACGCCAACACGGTCGACGTCGTCGACAAGGTCAAGGCGATGCTGCCGTCGTTCAAGGACCAAATGCCGGCCGCCGCCGACATCAAGCTGCTCAACGACCGTTCGACCTCGATCCGCCAGGCCGTCGACGACGTCCAGTTCACGCTGCTGTTGACCATCGCTTTGGTGGTGATGGTGATCTTCGTCTTCCTGCGCCGGGTGACCGCAACCATCATTCCGGCCGTGGCGGTGCCGATTTCGCTGATCGCGACGCTGGGCGCCATGTTCCTGTTCGGCTTTTCCATCGACAACATCTCGCTGATGGGCCTGACGCTCGCAGTCGGCCTCGTCGTCGACGACGCCATCGTCATGCTGGAAAACATTTTTCGACACATGGAGGAGGATGGGCTGTCGGCTTTCGATGCCTCGCTGAAGGGCGCGCGCGAAATCGGCTTCACCATCATCTCGATCTCGATCTCGCTGGTGGCGGTGTTCATCCCCGTGCTTTTGATGGGTGGCGTCATCGGCCGCATCTTCAACGAATTCGCCGTCGTGGTGACGGTCGCGATCCTTGCCTCGATGTTCGTCTCGCTGACGCTGACGCCGATGCTGTGCTCAAGGCTGCTGTCGGTGACCAAGGCCGATCGCGACAAGCACGCCCCCGGCCACAAGCAGGACTTCGTCACCCGCGGCTATGATCGGCTTCTGACATTCTGCCTGCGCCACACTTTCCTGGTGTTCCTCGTATTTGTCGGCACGGCGGCAGGGTCGGTGTGGCTGATCGAAGTCTCGCCGAAAGGCTTCTTCCCACAAGAGGATATCGGCCAGATCTCGGTGACGACGATCGCCCGCCAGGACATCTCCTACGACGCCATGGTCAAGCTGCAGAACCAGGCGGCAAGCGTCTTCTCGCATTCGCCCTATGTCTCGCATGTCGCCTGGTCAGCCGGCGGCGGCAACAATGCGCTGAACCAGGGCCAGCTCTATGTGCAGCTGAAGGACAAGAGCCAGCGCCCCGACATCGACAAGGTGCTGTCGGATCTGCGGCGGCAACTGGCCACTGTGCCGGGGATCGATGCCTATATGCAGCCGGTGCAGAACCTGCGGCTTGGCGCGCGTTCTTCCGCCAGCGCCTACCAGCTCGTCGTTCAGGGCCTCGATACCGGCCTGACCGACACATGGGCGCAAAAGCTCAACGATGCGATGGCGGCCGATCATGCGAATTTCACCGACGTCACCAGCGATCTGCAGAACAATTCATTGCAGGCGACGCTGGTGGTCGATCGCGACAAGGCGGCGTCGCTCGGCATCGACACCGACACGCTGCGCTCCAGTCTCTATGGCGGCTTCGGCACGGAGCAGGTCTCGACGATCTTTGGCTCGGCCGACAGCTACGAAGTCATCATGGAGCTCGATCCCAAGATCGAGTGGTCGCCGGAACGCATGCTGGCCATCCAGGTGCGCACGGCAAGCGGCAGCCTGGTGCCGCTCGGCGCCTTTGCCCGCGTCGACCGCACCGCCGGCGCGCTGACCGTCAACCAGCTTGGCCAGCTGCCGGCGGTGACCATCTCCTACAATCTGCCGCAAGGCGTGGCGCTGGGCGACAGCGTGACCCGCATCAATGCGCTGAAAGAGCAGATCGGCATGCCGCCGGCGATCTCGACCAGTTTCGCCGGCACCGCCAAGACCTTCCAGGATTCGCTGGCCAATCAGGGCCTGCTGATCGGCGGCGCCATTCTGACCATCTATATCGTACTCGGCATCCTCTATGAGAGCTTTATCCATCCGCTGACCATTCTGACCGGCCTGCCTTCGGCGGTGCTGGGCGCCGTGGTCGCGCTGCGCTTTGCCGGCATGGACCTGTCGGTGATCGCGGTGATCGGCATCCTGATGTTGATCGGCATCGTCAAGAAGAACGGCATCATGATGGTCGACGTCGCGCTGGAGCTGCGACGAGAAGGCATGTCGGCCAAGGAGTCCATACACAAGGCGTGCCTGATGCGTTTCAGGCCGATCATGATGACGACGTTGGCGGCGCTGATGGGCACGTTCCCGATCGCGCTCGGCACCGGCGCCAGTGCTGAGCTGCGCCAACCGCTCGGTGTCGCGGTCGTCGGCGGGCTGCTCGCTTCCCAGGCGCTGACGCTGTTCGTCACCCCTGTCATCTATGTCTATTTCGAGAATTTCTCCGGCTGGCTGATGAGCTTCTTCTCTTCGAAAAAGAACAGGCCGGAGCTGCATGCGGTCGAGAGCGGCGAGCAGGCTTCGCTGTTCGGCCCGGAGGATCGGCTCCTCGAACCGCAAAAGGCCGCCGCCGAATAGGCGATAGCCCGTGGCCCAAGCTGTCATGCTTGCGGCCGCGTGCCGCCGATCCTAATCTGAGGTCATGTCCCATGATCATGACCACGACAACGAACTCGACTCGTTTGCGGCGCGCGTGCGCGCGCTGGAAACTATCCTCACCGAAAAAGGCCTGATCGATCCGGCGGCGATCGACGTCATCGTCGACACCTACGAGACCAAGATCGGGCCGCGCAACGGCGCCAGGGTGGTGGCGAAAGCCTGGAGCGATCCGGCCTTTGCCGAGTGGCTGAAGCGCGACGCGACGGAAGCGATCGCGTCGCTGAGCTATAGCGGCCGCCAGGGCGAGCACATGCAGGCGGTGTTCAACACGGACGAGACGCACAACCTCGTCGTCTGCACGCTGTGCTCCTGCTATCCGTGGTCGGTACTTGGGCTGCCGCCGGTCTGGTACAAGGCGCCGCCCTATCGCTCGCGGGCGGTGATCGATCCCCGCGGCGTGCTCGAAGAGTTCGGGCTGACCTTGCCGGCGGAGAAAAACATCCGCGTCTGGGATTCGACTGCCGAACTGCGCTATCTCGTGGTGCCGATGCGGCCTGGCGGTACCGAAGGCTGGAGTGAGGACCAGCTCGCCGAACTGGTGAGCCGCGATGCGATGATCGGCACGGCGGTGGCGAGAGAACCGGCATGAACGGGCCGCAGGATCTCGGTGGGCAGATGGGTTTCGGGCCGGTCGCGCCCGAAAAGGACGAACCGTATTTTCATGCGGATTGGGAGAGGCGGGCGCTCGGCGTGACGCTGTCTGCCGGCGCCATGGGCGCGTGGAACATCGACGAGAGCCGGCACGCCAGGGAATCGCTGCATCCGGCCGTCTATTATTCCTCAAGCTACTACCAGATATGGATCAAAGCGCTCGAGGTGCTGCTGAAGCGCCATGGCTTCGTCAGCGAGCGCGATCTGACGGAAGGTCGGGCGGTCGATCCGGCGGCGACGCCCAAAAGGGTGTTGAAGGCCGAAAACGTTCCGGCGGTGCTGGCCAAGGGCAGTCCCTGCGACCGGCCGGTCGAGACGGCGCCGCGCTTCAAGGCCGGCGACCCGGTGCGGACAAGGAATTTCAATCCCACCGCCCACACGAGGCTGCCGCGTTATGCGCGCGGCAAGCACGGAGTTATCGAGGCCGTGCGTGACGGTTTTGTGTTCCCCGACAGCAACGCACATGGCAACGGTGAAAACCCGCAATGGGTCTATACCGTGGTCTTCGATGGCTCGGAAATCTGGGGCGAGGGCGCCGACCCGACGCTGACCGTCTCCATCGACGCCTGGGAGAGCTATCTTGAGCCGGCCTGAAGGTGCACTGCCGGCGGGTCTGGACGAACCGGTATTCGCCGAACCCTGGCAGGCCGAAGCCTTCGCCATCACGGTGGCGCTGCATGACAAGGGCCTGTTTTCGTGGAGCGAATGGGCCGATGCGCTGTCGGCGCAAGTGAAGAAGCCGGGCGCCGCAAGCGACGGCCACGACTATTACGAGCACTGGCTGGCAGCGCTGGAAACGCTGCTGGCGACCAAGGGCGTCGCCGGCAAAAACGATGTCGACACGCTCGCCGCCGCCTGGGAACGCGCCGCGCATGCAACCCCGCACGGCAAGCCGATTTTGTTGGAGAACGATCCCGGGCCGACCAGAGGTAGCGGCGGCGGCGCGAACATATAGTCCGCCTGTGGTTGGTGTTTGAAATCTGGCGGCCGATGCAACTAATTTTCGACGACCATGCCTTCGTCGTCCCCATAGACAAACGCCTCAACGACGGCGAAGCGGCCACGGTTTTTGGAAATGGCGACGAAGTCGTTGTCACCCAAGTGGAGGATCACTTGCTCGTCGCTGATGGTAACACGTTCTATGGTTCTGGCATTTTCGTCACTCAGACAGGCCGTGACCTCGGTATATATCGCGAACCCTGCGTCATCCGACAAGGAGACAACGATGCCATAACCAGGTTCGCCGATTTCGATCTTCTTTATCGACTTTCCGATCAGCCTGTCTGCGAACGACCTCATCAATATCCTCGCTTATAGGTGTCTGCGCCGATCTGCATCTCGATCATGTCCGTGATAGTGGCATTGCCCGATCTAGGTTCAAATGCCTGAATTCAAATCGTTCGTTATCCGCTTGCATGTTCACTTTACGTTCGCATTTGCGCCTGCTAGTTTGTCCCGTTGAAGGTGAGGCAATCCCATCGTTTTAAGCGGTGGTTGGCACCAAGCTTGTCTTTCTCTCGCGAATCCGGTCTGTCGAATCGATGGAATTCTCTCCCCAACAGGATGAGGCGTTGAAGGCGGTGGCGCGCTGGCTGAAAGAGGGCCGGCCGCAGGTCTTCCGGCTGTTCGGCTATGCCGGCACCGGCAAGACCACGCTGGCGCGCTATTTTGCCGAGCATGTCGACGGGCAGGTGCAGTTCGCCGCCTTCACCGGCAAGGCGGCGCAGGTGCTGCGTTCCAAGGGCGCGGTCAATGCCCGCACCATCCATTCGTTGATCTACCGGCCGAAGGGCGAGGAATCGGTGTCGGACGAGGTGACCGGCAAGACCTCGATGTCGCCGACCTTCTCGCTCAATCGCCAAAGCCCTATTTCACGGGCGAAGCTGGTGGTCATCGACGAATGCTCGATGGTCGACGAGCAGCTTGGCCGCGACCTTCTGAGTTTTGGCACGCCGATCCTGGTGCTTGGCGATCCGGCGCAGCTACCGCCGATCTCGGGCGGCGGCTTTTTCACCGAGCATGAGCCGGATGTGCTCTTGACCGAAATCCACCGCCAGGCGCGCGACAATCCGATCATCCAGCTGGCGCTCGACGTGCGCGAGGGCCGCGAGTTCATGCGCGGCGACTACGGCAGCGCGCAGGTCATCGGCAAGGAGGACGTCACCCAGGAGTTGGTGCTGAAGGCGGACCAGGTGTTGGTCGGCACCAACCGAACACGCCGCCGCTACAATCAGCGCCTGCGCGAGCTGAAGGGTTTCAATGCCGACTATCCGCAGGCCGGAGACAAGCTGGTCTGCCTGCGCAACGACCCCGCCAAGGGCCTGCTCAACGGTTCGCTGTGGAAGGTGATGACCTCGTCGCGCGAGACGGTGAAGCCGGGCATCAACCTTCTGGTCTCGCCCGAGGAGGACGATCCCGACCGCGGCGTCGCCAAGATCAAGCTGCTCAAGTCGGCTTTCGAGGATCCGGACGCCGATATCCCCTGGCAGCAGAAGAAGCGCTTTGACGATTTCGACTATGGCTACGCGCTGACCGTGCACAAGGCGCAGGGTTCGCAGTGGAACGACGTCGTGCTGTTCGACGAGAGCTGGGCGTTCAAGGAAACCCGCCAGCGCTGGCTTTATACCGCCATCACGCGGGCGGCAGAGCGGCTGACGATTGTTAGATAACTGGCGTTGGATAGCTGGCGTTAGATAGCCGGCGTCAGGTAGCAGCCGGCGCAGCAGGGCTGAGTGGCGTCGCACCCAGCCATTGCCAGGCATCCGCTTCGTCCTCGGCCGCGAAGTGCCTGAACTCGATGGGTGGCGAAGCCGGAAGGAAGTTCCGCGCATCCGCTATCCAGTCGGGCTCACCGATCGTCGCGCACCGGGCGATATGCTCTAGCGCATGAACCGTACCTTGTTTCAGCGTCTCGTCGTCCATATCGATCCAGTCGACGCCCTCATGGTCGACCAGCCGCACCAAGACGTCGATCCTCGGGTGCAGCGCGTAGGCAGCCTCCAGCAATCCGAACAGATTTTCGCCGTCGGCTGCCGATACATGGCCGACGACGTCAATGGCGAAAAGGTCCTCACGGTCGGTTTCGAGGCGGCGGATCGCGGGCACGGATTGGAGAAAATTCATTGGCTGGGTTCCCCCTTGCGAGCAGATGTCATCACTGGAACACCCGAAAGCCCCTGTCTGTTCCCATCAAAGGCAGTATAGATGCGCTGCACAAACAGCCGGACCTCACACCATGCCCGCGAAACTCTCGGTCAATCTCAACGCCATCGCCATGCTGCGCAACCGCCGCAACCTGCCGTGGCCCAGCGTCACCGGGCTCGGCCGCCTGGCGTTGGCGGCCGGCGCGCACGGGCTGACGGTTCATCCGCGGCCCGACGAGCGCCACACCAGGCATTCCGACCTGCCGGAGATCCGGGCGCTGATCGACGACGAGTTTCCCAAGGCGGAATTCAACATCGAGGGCTACCCGACCGAGGATTTTCTGGCGCTTGTGGAAAGGCATCAGCCGGAGCAGGTGACGCTCGTGCCCGACGATCCGGCGCAGGCGACATCGGACCATGGCTGGAACTTTGCCGCCGAGGCGGCGTTCCTTAACCCGATCGTCAAGCGTCTGAAAAAAGGGGGCTTCCGCGTGTCGCTGTTTTCCGATCCGGATCCCACCGGCGTCAATGCCGCGCGCGACACCGGCGCCGACCGCATCGAGCTCTATACCGGGCCCTACGGCAGCTACCATTCCGATTCCGCCAAGGCGCGGAAGGAGCTGGGAAGATTGGGAAAAACCGCGGATGCCGCACTCGCCGCCGGGCTCCAGGTCAATGCCGGGCACGATCTGGTGGTGAACAACCTTCCGGCATTGGCAAAGCGCATTCCGGCATTGGCCGAAGTGTCTATCGGACACGGGTTGACAGCCGATGCGTTGGAGTATGGCATGGCCGGCACGGTGGGGCGGTTTCTGAAGGCTTGCGGTTGGTAGCGGTGGAAGGCTCGTGTCGAAGGTGATATCGCATGACAGCAAGCAAGGCGCACCGCACGATATCGGGGAGTAGTCGATGGCTCTTTCCAGCATCGGTCAGCGAGGCTGAACCCGTCGAACAACCGAACCACTCCCACACTGAACAGCACAGCACCAAAGTTCTGATGCTGGGCGCGCTTGGCGTCGTCTATGGCGATATCGGCACCAGCCCGATCTATGCCTTCCGCGAGGCGCTTCACGCTTCGCCTGGTACCGACACGCGCATAGATGTCCTGGGCGTGCTGTCGCTGATCGTCTGGGCGCTGACGATTATCGTCACCATAAAATACGTCGCTTTCGTGCTTCGCGCCGACAACAAGGGCGAGGGCGGCACGCTGTCCCTGATGGCGCTGGCGCGCAGCGCCTATCCAAAAGGCGCCAAGCTTATCCTCGGCATCGGACTTTGCGGGGCGTCGCTTTTTTTCGGAGACGCTATCATAACTCCGGCCATTTCCGTGCTGTCGGCAGTTGAGGGCCTGGAAGTGGTGACACCGACGCTGGAGGCCTATGTCGTTCCGATCACCTTGGTCATCCTGGCATTTCTGTTCTCCGTGCAGCGCTTCGGCACGGGGAAGGTGGCGGCAGTATTCGGGCCGGTGACGGCGCTATGGTTCCTGGCCATCGGCGTTTCCGGGCTCTACCACCTGATGGATGATCCTTCGGTGCTGTTGGCGATCAACCCGTACTATGCGATCGCCTACTTAGCCGGCACGCCGACCGCCGCTTTCGTGACCGTTGGTGCAGTGTTCCTGGCGGTAACGGGGGCCGAGGCGCTTTATGTCGACCTTGGACATTTCGGGCGCAAGCCGATCGTGCTCGCGTGGTTTTCCGTGGTGTTTCCTTGCCTGCTGCTCAACTACTTCGGCCAGGGCGCCTTTGTATTGGCGAATGGCGGCAGGCCGACCAATCCATTCTTCGAGATGTTGCCGGATTGGGCGCTGATGCCAATGGTCGGCTTGGCAACGGCCGCCACCGTGATCGCCAGTCAGGCGGTGATCTCGGGTGCTTTTTCGCTGGCACGTCAGGCAGTGCAACTCAACCTGCTGCCCCGCATCGAGGTGCAGCACACGTCCGAAATGCAGAGCGGCCAGATTTATATGCCGCGCGTCAACCTGCTCATCGCCCTGGGAGTGATGCTGCTGGTTGTCGGCTTCGGCAGCTCGAGTTCGCTGGCTTCCGCTTACGGAATTTCGGTAACCGGCGAGATGCTGATGACAACCATTCTGCTGTTCGTTGTCATGCGCAATTTGTGGAAATGGCAGCTTGGGCTCGCCCTGGCATTGGCGCTGCTGTTCGGCACCATCGACATGGGTTTCTTCCTGGCGAATGTCGTCAAGATCGTGGAAGGCGGATGGGTGTCAATATCCGTTGCCTGCCTCATGGGGCTGATCATGACCACCTGGATACGCGGCAGCCGCTATCTGTTCGACAAGACCCGGCGCAACGAAATCCCGCTCGATTTCCTCGCCGGCAATCTGTTGAAGAAGAAGCCGCAGCTGGTGTCCGGCACCGCCGTGTTCCTGACCAGCGATCC